>CAYPNW010000061.1:0-12113 GCA_964411965.1 uncultured Burkholderiaceae bacterium | reverse complement strand
TTATCAGGTGGGCAGAAACAAAGGGTGGCGTTGGCACGCGCGCTGGCGCGTCGACCGCAGATACTGCTGCTGGATGAACCATTATCGGCCTTGGACAACGCTATGCGCGCCAATCTACAGGACGAATTGCAGACTTTGCATCAAGAATTTGGTTTAACCACGCTGATGGTGAGCCACGACCTTGGTGAGATTTTTAAACTGTCAGAACACGTCTTCGTGCTTGAGCAGGGCCGCATCGTTAAACAGGGTGCGCCGAGTGAAGTATTTTTGAAAACGGAAGAGCCGGGGAAATTGCAATTGCATGCGCAGATTTTGGCGATACGTCAGGAACAAGTAATCGCGGTTTTATCGCTGTTAGTGGGACAGGAGATTATCGAAGTTGCCGCTTCACCCGAGGAAGTCAGCGGCTTGCGAGTAGGCGCAATGATCAGCATTGCGCCTAAAGCCTTCAGTCCGCAAATTCTTAAAAGGTCTCAGGGTTAATGCCCATCACGTGCGAAAAGCCGCAATCGACATACGTAATTTCACCTGTAATACCGCTGGAAAGATTAGACAGCAAAAAGGCCGCCGTATTGCCGACTTCTTCTATCGTGACGTTGCGGCGCAATGGTGCATGTTCTGCGACAAAACCAAGCAATTTGCTGAAGTCTTTAATGCCGCTGGCCGCCAAAGTTTTAATTGGACCCGCTGAGATGCCATTCACGCGCACACCGCGTTTGCCTAAGTTCTCCGCCAAATAGCGCACGCTGGCTTCTAACGATGCTTTTGCCAGACCCATGGTGTTGTAATGAGGAATCGCACGAATCGCGCCCAAATACGATAAGGTCAGCAATGCGGAGTCAGGCTTCAACATAGGTAAGGCGGCTTTTGCCAATGCGGGAAAGCTGTAAGCAGAAATGTCATGGGCAACTTTGAAGGCCTCACGTGAGAAACCATCGAGAAAATCGCCAGCAATCGCTTCCCGTGGCGCAAAGCCAATCGCGTGCACGAGACCGTCTAATTGATCCCATGATTTGCTCAAATCGGCGAACACCGCATTGATTTGATCATCGTTTGCCACGTCGCAATCGAAAACCAAGTCTGTGCCAAATTCTTTGGCAAAATCCGTGATGCGATCCTTGAATCGCTCGCCAACATAGGTAAAGGCGAGTTCTGCACCCTCCCGTTTGCATGCTTGTGCAATACCGTAAGCGATAGAACGGTTTGACAATAAACCCGTGATGAGGATTTTTTTACCTTGCAGAAATGCCATAAGAACTCCAAGTGCTACCGCTTTATTTATAAGCTCTACAGGCCGAAAAGCCTTGAAAAGCCGCATAAAACAATACGGTACGATTTTAATGATTGTTGACCACCGTTAGGCGCTTTTGTGTCATTTGACAGCAAGCAACCCAACGAACGAAAAGCGCATTTTAAATCATTCGCTCGGATTTGATGGACACAAATGTTGAAGAAGCTCGCAGTTGCAGTCTTGCGTCGACGATTAATTAAGCGAGTTATTGGTGCACTGGCTGTATCCCACGCGGAATCGCTTTGAGCAATGCTTTTGTATAGTCTTGTTGCGGATTGCCGTATAAGTCATCCGCATTCGCAATTTCCACCACCTTACCTTGGTTCATAACCATGACTTGATCGGCAATATATTTCACGACGGCTAAATCATGTGAAATGAAGATATACGACAAGCCAAATTCATCTTGCAGGTCTTGTAGCAAATTGAGAACTTGTGCCTGCACGGAGACATCCAATGCTGAGACGGATTCGTCACAAATCAAAATCTCAGGTTGCATGGTTAAACAGCGGGCGATGGCAATGCGTTGTCGCTGTCCTCCGGAAAATTCATGCGGATAGCGATGGAACGCGGCAGTAGGTAAGCCCACTTTATCGAGTAGCGAATAGGCTTGCGCAATGCGATCCTGCGCCGTTGCGCCGATTCCATGTATTTGCATAGGTTCAAGCAATATTTGGCCCACAGTAAAGCGCGGGTTCAGTGAGGCGAAGGGGTTTTGAAAAATGATTTGAATACGCCGTTTGTAGGGCAAAAACTCTTTGTTTGACATCGCCAAGATATCTTTGCCGTCAAACAATGCTTTTCCCGCAGTGGCTTGGTGCAAACGCATCAGCGTCAAACCGACCGTGGTTTTGCCCGAGCCCGATTCGCCCACCACACCTAAGGTTTTGCCCTTTGCGAGTTTAAAAGAGACGTTCTCCACGGCGCGAAATTCTTTTTTTCCGAAAAAACCTTCGCGCGAATAAAAACTTTTTCCTAGCTGTTCTACTTCCAACAAAATAGCCTCGCTCCCGTTGAGGCCACGTTCACGTTGTTTGCCTGCGCTATCGGAAGGGTGGACTTTCGCTTCATCTATTTTCGTTGATGTCACCATCGCCTCTTGGTCCCGCATGAAGTCAGCGATAACAGGAAGACGCCACGGGCGGGTCGTGAGACTCGGTCGGCAATGGAGCAGAGCACGTGTGTAATTGTCTTGCGGCGCATCGAAAATTTGACGCGCGCTGCCCGCTTCTTTGATCTCGCCATGGCGCATGACAATGACAGCATCGGCGATTTCGCCCACCAAAGCGAGATCATGCGTGATAAATAGCACCGACATTTTTAAGCGCACGCGCAACGCGGCGATCAGCTCAATAATCTGTTTTTGTATCGTCACATCTAACGCAGTGGTCGGTTCATCGGCAATCAATAGCTTTGGTTCGCAAGCGATGGCCATGGCAATCATCACTCGTTGTTGCTGCCCACCTGACATTTGACTGGGGTAGAAATCGACGCGTTCAGCAGGGTTGGGAATGCCCACTTCTTGCAGCAAATCAATGGCTCGTTTTCGCGCCTCGACGGCGTTCATTCCCATATGCAGACGCAATACTTCCGCGATTTGAAAGCCTACCGTGAAAACCGGATTAAGTGATGTCATCGGTTCTTGGAAAATCATGGAAATTTCTTTACCGCACAGGTCACGCCGCTGTTCGCGCGTCATGTCCAGCAAATTTTTACCTTCAAAAAGTATTTGGCTTTGCGGACTAATTTGCGCCGAATCCATGGGCAATAAACCCATGATGGCAAGCGAGCTGACAGATTTGCCGCTGCCGGACTCGCCTACAAGAGCGACAGTGCTGTTTTGCGGAATAGCGAAAGAAATACCTTTAACGGTTTCAACCGACTCCTTTTTGTTGATCTTGAAAGAGACTCTTAAATTATTGACCTGCAACAGCGCTTGCGTAGCCGTAGTCGTTATCGTTGTCGTTGTGTGTTGTGTTGGCGAGCTCATGAAGAGTCCTTATTTGAGCTTAGGGTCGAGCGCGTCGCGCAGGGCGTCGGTGAAGAGCGAGAATGCCGTGACCAGCATGGCCATCGCTGCCGTCGCGGCAAATAGTTGCCACCATTTGCCAAGGATGAGTTCATTTTGCGCCTCGTTGAGCATGCTGCCCCAGGAGACCACGCCCACCGGAACACCGAATCCAAGAAAACTCAAAATGACTTCGGATTTAATAAAACTGACGACGAGAATGGAGACTTGAACCAAAGCCACGTGGCTCACATTAGGGAAGATGTGCACAAACATTTTCCGCAGGTGTGACGCACCAATTGCATCGGCTGCCCACACGTATTCTCGCGAACGATGCTTCAGGTATTCGCCACGAATCAAGCGGAATGGGCCAGTCCAGCCGGTGAGGGCGAGTATCAAAATAATCGTGGTAATGCCTTTCTGTTGCAACACCGCAGCGACGGATAAAATCAAAAGCAGGTAAGGAATTGAAGTAAAAATGCTGTAAAACCAATTGAAAAAATCGTCGCACCAACCGCCAAAATAGCCCGCTACCGCGCCAAAAATAGTACCAATTAGTGTAGCCAAAAACGCCGCAAGCAAGCCTACGATGATGGAGGTTTCGGCACCCTTTAAAGTTTTTTTCAAAACATCGTGTCCCCATTTATCGGCGCCGAAAGGCAAGGTGGCTTGCCGTTCTCTTACGGCGACTTGCCCTTTTTTCGCTAACTCTGTGTAGATTTCTTTCATTTCTACTGCCAGCGGGTCTTCGATGCCGTAATCATTTTGAGTAAGCACAACGGGCGCAGATACGTTTGTGCTGGCGCGCAGTTCTTTGATGACATCGGCGAGCGGATCAAAGGGGTTCGCGGGCAGGGGAGTGGTCGCGGCATCGTTACGAATCTCAGGTGCTGGTGCGCCGATAAAATGCGGCGGCGCGTAGCTCGCGCCTATCTCTTCTTCCCAATCTTTGGCAAGCCAGCCTGCGGATGAAAGTGAAATCAAGCAAAGAAATCCTGCAAGAACGCCAAGAGCCAGCATCGCAACGCGATCAGAACGCAGACGATGCCACGCTAATGCCCAAAGGCCGGTGGATTCTTGTGAAGTTTGTTTCAAGTGCATAAATTTACCAATTATTTTTGCAAAATGAGCCAGAAACTGCCTTGGCTTGAGTGCCTTAATTGAAATGGACGCGTGGATCAACCGCTTTGTACAAAAGATCGGTCAGCAAGTTAAAAAACATGGTGGCGATGGCGACGTAAACGGTAATCGCTTTTATCACGGGAAAATCACTCCGTTCCACCGCCAAAATAACTTCTCTGCCAATCCCGGGAATGGAAAAAAAACGCTCGATCAAAAAGGCACCAATCAGCAAGGCGGGCAAATTGGACATCACATGGGTAATGATGGGAATCGCTGCATTACGTAATACATGTACCGATTTCACCCGCCCTTCAGCCACCCCTTTGGCGCGTGCTGTGCGCACATAGTCTTGGTTAACTTCGTCCAAAATAAAGGTGCGAAATAAGCGGAGATTAGGGGCAATGCCCACTGCCAATGCGATCAAGATAGGTAATACTGAATATTTAAAGAGATTTTCAGCAAGACTGTCGCCCCAGCCTTGCACGGGAAACCAGCCGAATTTATACGCAAAAACGTATTGCCCCAAGATGATGTAGACCAAAATACTGACCGACATGCCCACTGTGCAGGCGATGAGTACGCCGCGATCAGTTAGGCTACCGCGTTTAAACGCAATCCAAAGCGCTAATAAAATGGCGACGACCGTTTCGATAATCGTCAGGGGTATCAAGACGGTCAGTGATGGACCTAATCTAGTCAAAATAATCTGTGATACCGCTTCGGAAGTCGCCCAACTATTGCCAAAGTTAAAGGTCACAACTTGTTTTAAGAAGATGCCAAGCTGAACATAGTAAGGCTGGTCAATACCTAATTGTGTGCGGATATTCGCGATCTCGGCGGCGTTCGACATCTTTCCTGCCAAGATGTAAGCAGGGTCGCCACCCACCCAGTTGAACAACAGGAAAACCAAAAGAATGACGCCAAACAAGGTCGGCGCCATTTGCCACAGTCTTCGCAAAATATATGCAGTCATGGGTTCAAACTTATGAAATTGGAGAATTGTGTTGAAAAATTTTAATTTTTAGCAGGTGATTCGACGTCAACATACATCCACTCGCCATAAATAATTGGGTGCTTCTTGTAGCCGATGACGCGTGCTTGCGAGAGCATATTGCGGTAACGCGCGAAACCTACTTGCTGTGGCGTGTAGATCTCGATCAAGCGCGCCATTTGGTGGTAAAGCGCGTCACGTTCCTTGCTTGGCGGCAGTTTCTGCGACTGCACATAAAGCTTGTCAAATGCAGGAATCGCCATGCACCCGTTATTGTTCGCACCTATGTTTGCTGAATAATACAGTTGCATGAAATTGTCGCCATCGGGGTAGTCGGCTATCCATGGCGCATTTCTCGTTTGAAGTTGGCAGGCTTTTTCGGCCTTTAACATTTCTGAAAATTGCAGTAAATCTTCTTTCATGCGTATCGAAATTGAATCGTAGGTTTTTTTCCAAATCTCAGTTTGCAGTTTTCCCACGGGGCCAGTTCTTGCCGTATAGCGAATTTCAAGTGGCTCTCCATTAGGCAGTCTACGAAAGCCGTCCGCCCCTTTTTTATAGCCAAATTTATCTAATAAGGCATTTGCTGCTGCCGGGTTAAATTGAATGCTGTTTTTGTAGTTGGGGTCGTGCCCAACCACGCCCGGCGGAATCGGAAATTGCAGCGCCAAGGCGTTGCCGTTATATACCCTTTCGATTTCCTCATTGATGTTATGGGCTAATGCAACAGCGCGGCGTAAAGCGATTTTTTCTTTAGAAAGTCCGCCCCAAACAGGGTCTTGCATATTCCAGTAATACATCGTCACTTCTGGGTCAGTGATACGGGAGAGTTGTATCCCTTTCGCCGCTAAGGCTGGCTTTAGGACGCCTTTATCTAAGGCTTGCGGCGCGAGTGGTCCTTCAAGCTCAAAAATATCGACCTCACCATTTTGAAAAGCTAACCAGCGAGATTGATCTTCGATCATGACATTGATTTCGACCCGACCGATCTGAGGAATACGTTTCCCTTTCATCGCCGCCATGATTTTTTTATCTTCTGCGCTGTCGCTTCCTTCAAAATTCCAGAATTCTGTGCGGTACAAAGGATTCGTGACAAGAACGATTTTTGAGCCACGCACCCACTCATTTTTCGCCAGCATGTATGCGCCGGTTCCCACTGGATTAGCCATCACCTGTCCAGCGCTGTCTCGGTAAGCTTCAATCACCTCGCGCGCCACGGCACCGGTTGGTGTGTAGGCAAGGATATAGCCGAGATTAAAATCGGGTTCGCTTAAATTGATGCGTAAAGTGTAGGGATCAAGCAGTTCTAGGCCTTTGATCGACTTGTCGTAATCAAATTTCTTATTCTTTTTAGCTTCTTCAACAAGTTGATCCAGACCAATAATTTTTCCTGCAAAAAGCCAAGCATGTGACGACGCTAGTTGCGGATCCATCAAACGTTTGAACGAGTAAACGTAGTCCGCCATCGTCAGCTCACGTTTCTTACCTCCAAAAACCGGATCGGGGGAAAAATAGATGCCGCGCTTAAGACGAATTGTGTAGGTTTTTCGATCTTCTGAAACTTCGGGCAAGGCGACAGCGGTGCGGGGAATTAGCTTCGCTGGACTAGCCAAGTAGTCGTAGGTGTATAAGCCTTCGAAAATAGATCGATTCACGCCATTCGAATACAAGTCACGTGCTGCTGCAGGGTCGAAGCCAGTTTCTGCCACATTGAATACCCACCTGAGCACTTTATTTGACCTATTACTGTTTTCAGTTGTCGCATCCTTTGCGGCTGTCACCGTTCCAAGCGCGGACGTAAAAACAAGACAAAGAAGAAGTCGAAGAATCATTGGAAGTAATGTGAAGGTCTAAGTTGTTTAAGAAAACAGTTGAAATAGTGTTAGAGATCTCACGCCAGCTGCTGCGTGGCGTCAGACTTGGCATCATAATCTCATCAATTGGGGCTCAACTGTCTAAATGAAACTTGATGCAGAAGTTAAAAAAATAGTTAAAAAAGTTTTCTTGACGTTTAAAATTTTTTGATACTCACTAGATTTTTAAAAATCGTATAAACTATTTCTCGTTAGATTTATTCTGCGCAAATTATAAATGGCGGTAAGCACTTTCTCTGGTCGTTTCATGACTTTGCGAAATTTTTTTGGGTCGATCAGATTTGTTTCAGAATTAATCAAAGGTTTAGAAAAATAGTAGCACTTTCGTTCTATTTTTTTACTTTTGCCGATGGCGAAATTATCGGTGCTTCCAAGCTGTTTTTCCCTAATGCTGATCGTTGTTTTTTGTGTTGATAGCGTTTTTGCATTATTGACAGCGGTGGGGTAGAAGTGTTTTGATGCGCCTTCGCAAAAAATTTGCTAAAGGCTTTTCGTTTGTAGTTAAAATGCAGACGAAATGCTTCAAAGTGTTTCGATTGGCTTTTTGCTATTTATGCCTGTCGGGAAAAATTTTTGCTTAGCTTTGTCAATTGTTAAGCTTCGCCGAAATGAGTAATGTACAGATGAAACTTGGGGCGAACTAAAAAACTTCTGCATTGAGATGTTTTTCGCAGTGTGGAAGCGATATTTATTTGATGCATTTAATTGCCAAGTTGGTGTATCGTGTGGTTAAGCTGGATCGGTAGCGTTTGATCCAGCAAACAATAAATAGTTGTCGCGCGTTTAAACCTATTAGAAAATTGTGGTTTTGGAGGGAGCAAGTATGGATTTTTCGGGACGCGAGAACGAACCGGGTAAAAAATTTGTTGGTCTAGGCGTCGTACTCGGGCTTCACGTTTTGTTGGTGATTGGGTTGATCCTTGGTGGGAAACAGAAGTTTCTCAACGTGATTCAACAGCCTTTGGAAACAAAAATCGTGGAGGAGGTAAAGCCGCCACCACCGCCGCCTGATACGCCACCGCCGCCACCACCTAAGTTGTTGACGCCGCCGCCGCCGTTCATACCACCTCCAGAGGTGCAAGTGCAACAGCAACAGGTGCAAAATACGATTACAACTGTGTCAAATGTAAAGCCTGACACAAATGTATTGCCGAAAAGTGTGCAGCAACCAGTTGTTTCAGATGCACCAAAATCCACTGCTCCAATCGTTGTTGCCGGGGTGGTGAATTTCGAGCAAGCTGGTTGTAAGCCAGAATATCCGCGTGCATCATTGCGGAATGAAGAAACTGGAACAGTTCAGTTGGCTGTGTCAATTGGCGCAGATGGTTCGGTGACTGATGTTAAGATTGAAAAATCCAGTGGTTTCAGAGGATTGGACAATGCAGTGAAGGCGCAATTGTTATCCGGCGCTTGCAAAAATAAACCAGGGACTGTGGATGGTAAGCCACAAGCAACTACAGCCCACGTGGCATACGTATGGAAGCTTGAGTAAAACAGATCCAAGAAGTAAGTAAAGTAAGAGACAAATTGTTTTGTTCAACAACCCAACGTAAGTATTAATTCATTTTTAAAGGAAGTAACTACATGAAAACCCGTGTATCCACATTTTTGGCAGCCGTTCTGTTCTCAGTCACTGCCGCATTGACATCATCCGCTGCATTTGCCGAGGAGCCAGCGAAGCCAGCAGAGGCTGCAGCCCCAGCAACCCCAGCAGCTGCGCCTGCCGCTGATCCAGCAGCAGCCCCTGCGTCTGACGTTAAGGTAATCGAGAATCCGTATGGGATGGAGGCGTTGTTAACTGGTGGCGACCCGGTTGCTTTGGGTACTTTGGCGGTGATGGCAATCATGTCAATGGGCAGCTGGTACATTTTGATTACAAAAATCATTGATCAAGTGAAATTGACTGCGCAAGCAAAAGAAGCTAGCAAGTTTTGGAAAGCGGCTAGTGTCGGCGCAGGTGTGACCGCCTTGAAGGAGGGCAGCCCTTATCGCTTCATCGCTGAGTCTGGATTGAAGGCGACGGAGCATCATGAAGGTGCGCTGCTAGAACAAATCGACTTGAATTCATGGGTGACGATGTCGATTCAACGTTCTGTCGACAAAGTAAATAGTCGTTTGCAAGATGGTTTAGCATTCTTGGCGACTGTTGGTTCGACAGCACCATTCGTTGGTTTGTTCGGTACAGTTTTGGGTATTTACCATGCTTTGGTAAAAATCGGTGCGTCTGGTCAATCATCAATTGATAAAGTCGCTGGTCCAGTAGGTGAAGCGTTGATCATGACGGCGATTGGTTTGGGTGTTGCGGTTCCTGCCGTGTTGGGTTACAACTTCGTGGTTCGTCGTAATAAGAGCGCGATGGAAGAGATTCGCGCATTTGGCGCCGACTTGCACTCAGTAGTATTGTCTGGTGCAATGAATAAAGCTGCGAAGAAAATGTAATAGCGATCTGCTTGCAGATCGACAAGGATGCCTCGTCGGAGAAGATGTGACTCGACGAGGTTATCTGGAATTCACCTAAGAGATTAAATTATGTCAATGTCAATCGGTAATGATGGCGAAAGCGAAGACGAGGTTAACAGTACGATCAATACCACGCCGCTCGTGGATATCATGTTGGTGCTGTTAATTATTTTCTTGGTTACGTCGCCAGCGGTTTTGGATTCGGTAAAAGTAAAATTGCCGTCCGAGACAAATAAAATCTATGTAACAAAGCCAGAAAATATTACTCTAACGATTAGTAAAGATGGTGATATGTTTTGGAATGGTGGTCGTAAGCCCTTGGCTGGTACGGATGAACTGTTTGAACGCATGAAAAAAGTTGCTGTTCAAATTCCTCAGCCAGAAATCCATGTTCGTGGTGACCAAAATACGCGCTATGAATTCGTTGGTAAAACCATCCTCACAGTTCAACGTGCAGGTATTGCCAAGGTTGGATTTGTGATTGAACCACCACCAAAAAATTAAGAGGAATCCCTATGAGCATGGCTCCTAGCTCTAGTAGTTCAAGCGAACAAGAAGTAATGATGGAAATGAACATGACGCCGTTGATCGACGTTATGCTTGTTTTGATCATCATGTTGATTACGACATTGCCGATTCAAAATCACTCCGTGAATTTGAATATGCCGACTAATACACGTCAGCCACCGCCGTTGGTGCCGCCGACGGTTGTTACCATTGACGTTGATTTTGATGGTACGGTGCTTTGGGATGGTGTTGCGGTAACGCGTTCGGAATTGGAAGCTAAATTTACGGCGACCGCAGCTTTGCCTGAGCAACCCGAGGTACATTTGCGCCCCAACAAGCTGGTTGAATATAAGTCAGTTGTCGGCGTTATGGCTGCAGCGCAGCGCTTAGGTGTGACAAAGATTGGTATGGTTGGAAATGAGCAGTTCTTGAAGTAATTTGAGCTCAAAAAAGGCCATTCAACGCTTGAAGTTAATGAAAATTGGCAGGGATTTCCTGCCTTTTTTCTTATGTGCCAGGGCAATGTGAACGCGCTTTGCTGACCTGGTCGTACTTTTTGGGTTTAATTTCTGTTTTTAGATTTTGGAAGATAAAAAATGAAACAACTTCGCCTATCTCGTATGGCTGTGTTAATCGCAGCAATTGGCTTTACTGCAGCGCCAGAAGTTTTTGATATCGCTGGAAATCGCGCGTTTGCGCAAGAAGCCATGCGGCCTGAAATCGGCAAAATTGTGCAGGCGGCTGGTGAGCTGTACAAATCAAAAAAATACAAAGACGCGCTCAGCAAGTTGCACGAAGCTGATGGCGTCAGTGGCAAAACGACTAATGAAAGTTTTACGATTGAACGTATGCGTTTATCGATTGCCTCAGCGGCAGGTGATAACGATGCGACTATCAGAGCTGCTGAATCAATTATCGCCGCAAACAAACTTTCTAGTAAAGATCAATTACAGCATCTGCAAGTGCTAGCAAATGCGTATTACAAAGCGGGAAATTACTCAAAAGCAGCGACGACTTATAGCCGCTACTTTGCAGAAGGTGGAACAGATAATTCGCTTAAACCATACATGACACAAGCTATGTCGCTGAGTGGCGATACAGGCAAGGCAATGAAAGAAGTACAAGCCGAAATGGCTGCAGATGAAAAAGCGGGCAGAACGCCAAGCTTGAGTAATCTCGAGTTTTTTGCAAGTATGGCATTAAAACAAAACGATAAAGTGGGTTACGCCAATGCGCTCGAGAAACTCGTTATGTTTCACGGCAAAAAAGAGTACTGGGTGAATTTGTTAAATAGCGTTGAACGTAAACCAGGATTTTCTGATCGTTTGGCCTTAGATTTATACCGTTTGAAATTCGCCGTGGGTCAGCTTACTAAGCCAAACGAACTGATGGAAGTCTCACAGTTGTCGCTGCAAGCAGGTTATCCTTCCGAGGCAATAAAAATCATCGACCAAGGGTTTAAATCTGGTGCGCTAGGTACTGGTACCGAGGCTGCACGGCATGGTCGTCTGCGGGATTTAGCAAATAAAAAATTGTCCGAAATGAACGCCGCGCAGAAAACTAATGAAGCTGAAGCCGCTGCGAGCAAAGATGGAAACGCGTTGGTGAATTTGGGCTACGCGTATGTAACCGCTGGGCAGTTTGATAAAGGCATCGGCATGATCGAAGAGGGTATCGCTAAAGGCAACCTCAAGAATCCAGACGAAGCTGTTCTCCATTTGGGAATGTCGCAATTGCAGGCAGGAAAGAAAGCAGCAGCGATTAAAACGCTGAAAAGCGTGCAAGGAAAAGATGGCACGGCTGACTTAGCGCGTTATTGGATAATTTACGCAAACCAAGCTAAGTAGTTTTTAGCTTTAG
>CAYPNW010000060.1:9188-12144 GCA_964411965.1 uncultured Burkholderiaceae bacterium | reverse complement strand
TTGAAATTGAGTATGCCGTTGTTGTAACTGGCGCCGCCCCACAGCATGGCGGAGGTCGCCATTAAACTGCGTTCCTGCGCTTGAATAATGGGTAAATGGCAAGCGCCGCATGCTTCCCGTGCTATGCGCAAATCACCGGGATTGATGAAGCGCACGTAGGCTGGATTCTCATGATTGAGTTTGGTGTATGAACGTTCTGGATTAGCTGACGACGGATACTTCCAGAATTTCTCATTGGCAGGCAAAACGTGCGCAGCATCCAGCGCGGCGCGGTAAGCTGGATAAGCAGGATCATGCACATCGTTATCAGGCTTACCTGCTGGACGGGTCACACGGGCGTTACCGCCGTGACAATCAGTACATCCCAGCACGACTCCGGGATTGGCGTGCATGGTGTGCCTATCGGTTGCAGAGTGGCAGCTCATGCATCCGTCACTCTTTAACTTTGCGTCTTGTTCCGTTTGTGCACGTGGTGCTGCTGGGGCTTGCACATAGGTACGCTTGACGAGTTGCACGTCTGACGAGGCAAATGCCGTATCTGCTTCAAAAGCCAATAAGATTAAGCATGCGGAGAAGAGAAAGAGAGCGGCGATTACCCAAGGCATTCGCTTCAATCGTAAATGTGCAAAAAACGGGAGCATGCTGATTCAGTCCTTCTTAGTAAGACACAATCGCGCTGAAGGCGATCGAATACAAAGTTCCTTGACGCTCACCGTACAAGGCTTTCAAACCTTTGCCTGGGCGTAGCGCGGCGAGCGAACCGTTGATGACTAAATTTTGGTTAAAGTACGGGCGCCAATGAATGCCCGTGGAAAAGTCCAGCCCGAGATTGCGCGAGGGAATTGCTTGTGTACGCAAAGCTTGCAAGCTGCTGACGTTCATAAATCTGAGGTAGGAGACGTTGCCGAACACACGCAATTCTGGCAACACATCGGCGTCAGCACCCGCACCAATTAAGGCTAAACCGGGGTTCACAAAATTCGATTGCCCTTCGTCTTTTGACGATCGTAGCGATTGCAAAATGCCATTGCGCCCAGACAGCGCAACACCGCCGCCACCGATTAAGGGAATCGCCTGGCGGATCGCGAAGCTGGTATCGGAACCAGCAATTTGTGGGTTTTCAAAGATCGCATCAAAGCCCGTTGACTTTCCGTCGTAAGGGTTCTTGTCGCCGCTAGCTAGCACCAGCGAACCACGTACGCGTATCCAGTCAAAATCGTGCGACAACTCGCTGGCATGAAAAGCCGCGCGAATGTTCTGTTTTCTATGCGCGATGGGGCTGCGTTCATCATTACCTAATGCCACGTAGGTGGAGGTGGCGAGATTCCATTTACCGAGATGGCCGTCGCCGCTATACCCCAAGTAGGTCACGTTGTAACGGTGCCCGCGCAGGTCGCCCAAAAATGCGGGGCGCACCAAAAAGCCGTTGCTGTCGTAGGCTTTCTCAGTTTCCCGATTGCGATTGTGCACGGCACTTACTTGTGAAGTAAAACCGATAAAAGGAAAATCTTGTCGATATAAATTGGCGATAAAGACATCGTCATCACGTAGGCCTTTGCCTAAGTCATTGAGGCCGCTGTTGGTATCTTTTTCGATACGGCGAAACCACGCCAAATTGTATTGCCAGCGATTGTTATCGCGGTTACCAAACAGACGCGCACCAAATGGCACATCTTGAAATAGAAAGCCGCGAAAATCATTCGTAAAGGGCTGAATGCCCACACGCAAGCTATCAAAATCGTAGCGATCAGAGACATTGCGTAAATGCTTATCGACAAATAATTCTTGTACGCCAAGAAAATTATCATTACGCCGTTTGCCACGCGAAGGGTCGATATTTAACGCTCCAGCCTCTTGTACGCGCGCACGATTGAAATTGAACACGGGAACGAAACGAAATTCGTAATCAGGCGGGCGGAAAGTGGTATCACCTTTAATGAGGCCAAGGCTAACAATTAAGTTTTGTACGAAACCAGATTGTTGACCTCGTCCAAACACGTTGTTGGCGCCAGTCGACGTGCTGATTTGCCCAGCAACTGGAATTGGCAAGCGTCGAAATTCCAAATTGGTTTCTGAAATCACACCAAGATTAAAAAAGAAATCCGAGCCTAGACTTTTCAGGACGGGCAAATCGCCTTTCAGTTGGTTTTGGTTGTAGGGGTCATACCACGGAAATTTAAATCCCAGCGCCTGCATTAAGCGCCAACGGTCAGGCACAGAAATTGACTCGCGCGGCAAGTGGGGTTGTGGTGGCGCGACTTGTTGCGGGTCGATGGAGGGCAGTGCCACTAGTAATGGGGCGCTATTTCCAGGGCGAGCTGGGGTAATTTCGCTGGTATCGCGGTTGAGTAGACGCGTTGGATTTTTTCCCGAATTGGCGTCATAAAACAGCGCGATATTGGCCTCACCATATTCACCTTCGCCTAGCAATATCCAGCCGAAAGTGTTTGCTGATACGCTGATTTTGAACCAGTCGCCGCGCCGTTCAAGTGCGCTGATCATGGTGCCGCGTGTGACTTGCGCGATCACTAAGGCTTCATTGCTAGGCTGCGCGAAAACCGCAACGCTACTTGCTAAGACTTGGATTTGGATCGCCAGATCGCTGGCAGCACTTGGCTCACTTGGTGTCGCAGGCTTCTCAGCGTTCGCAGCGTCGGCATCATTAGCGGCAATTGCCACCGCTTGCGCTTCAGCCATACTAAAAATGAGTGCAATAGCGAAGGGAAGGGTTTTGCGCTTAAATTCCATTGCACACTCCCTGCTCGTTACTATTGTTAAACGGCGCTTGGGGGCATTGCGCATAGCGCAAATTGCGGCCTTGTGGCGCCAATGTGTCGGCACGCAATGCGGCTGGCGCATTTCCAACGCCAGTATTTAATATGTTTGCGGCACGTGCAAGACCGAGCAATCCCACCATATCATCTTGGTCAACCCCGTCGCCAGACACGCCAATCGC
>CAYPNW010000060.1:0-9088 GCA_964411965.1 uncultured Burkholderiaceae bacterium | reverse complement strand
CGCACGGAAAATGCTTTCCCATCAGCGAATGCGCTTGAATTAGCAAAGAAGTTGCGCGCGCCGGCAGGTTGCGCGCTCAGGTAGGAGTCGATTCTGAACAAGGGCGATTGCACGAAGTTACCGTTGAAAGATTTTCCGTTGAAGTAACCCACGTCCGGCGCTTGGCTAAGCAGGTTCGCCGCTTGGTTTGACGAAAAAAATGCGGCAGTGCGCGCTTTTTGTAAGGCGACATCTATGCCAAACACGGGTGCATCAGGTGTACGCACCAAGCCCAGCACATTGCCCCCAGCATCAATTACCGTCACAGTCACTTCCACGGGCGACCCCACAGGTGCACGAATTTGCGCGCGGGCTTGGTTCGCCACACCTAATGCTTGCTGCAAAATCGTTTTGACCTCGTTGGCGTTCATGCCAGCGGCGCCCGCAGTCGGTGTCGTTGACGCAGTTGGTGGAAAGCGATTAACGACGTTTGCGCTTGGGTTGCCCAGTAAATAACCGCGTACTGATTGAAAGTCTGCCGTATCTGCACTGATGCCTGACGCGGGCTCGCCAAACGCGGTGCCAGTTAAGGTTGCGTTTGCGGAAAAATAACCACTGACGGGCAGCAAGGCACCTAAAGCCGCAATATTGCTCGCGCTAAGAGACGTGGCAGCGGTATCAATGATTTGTGCGTCGGAATTGGTGTACGCCAAACTGACACCACCTGCCGTAATGCGGTCGCCGCGTATACACTCGGGTGGGGCAAAACCTTTTTGTGCCGACATGGCCAGTTGTTCATCGAGATCAGCGCCGCTGGTGGTGGGCGAGGGGTCTAAGCCATAAACACCATCTGCCACCACGCCGATACCACCGACGACGCGACCATTTTTATACAGTGGAAAACCACCTGGGTCAGCCGATAAGCCCAGCGGGGAGCGTTTTGGACCTACACCAATGCCCGCGCCGCGCGTTACCAAATCACCGCAAGGCAATTGACTAAACTGCACGCCGAAAAGAGGGCCGCCAGCGGTTTGCGAAATACCGGGAACAAAGTGTTCTTGCACAATAAAACTCGCTGTTCGTGTGCTAAACGCATTGCCCGATGACGATAAGTAGGCGCCTGTCAGTGCTTTTGAAATCGCTGCCAATTCAGCCGGGATAAAACTACTCAAGCCATCTAGACCTTGTGGATTGGCCGCATTAACTTTGCCGCTGCCACTTAAAATATCAATGGTCGTTGACGCGCCATTCATACGATAAACACCCAGTACATTGCCGACTCTATCGACTACGGCAAGCGTCGCTTTGGCGTTAATCTTTGCGCTGGCTTCAACACCTTGCGCCAACACTCGTTCGACTTCTTGTGCGGTGAGTGCTTGCGGTGTTGCCGCAATCGTGAAATTGCAGGCGCCACCCACGCCGCCTCCTGTGCCTGATGGTGGTGCGGCATTTGGGCTGGTACTTCCGCTGCCACAGGCAACCAGTACCAGTGCAACACCGGTTATGAACATTGCGCGCATCATGGCGTTTTACCTTGCGCTACAGGTTGCTGGCTGAGCTTGGTGAGCAGGGCAGTGCTAGGCTGTGCCGCGTCCGCTGTAATTGCGTGTTTGGTTCCCATATGGAAACCGTGGCACAGACCACAATCGGAGGTGATGCGGTTCATCTTCGCCTCTTTACCGACGTGACATTCGCGGCAAACGGCGATGGTGGGCATTAAAACGTCGGTGGCCTTTTTGGAGGTGTTCGCCGCATGGCAACTTTCACACTTTGCACTGGTATGCGAGCGGTGATCAAACGCGACCTTTGGAAACCAAGTGTGCAAGGCGGGCAAAGGTTCGATCTTCCATTGCGGCAGAACCGCACCAGAGGTTCCTGGCTTGGCAGGTTCTTGCACGCGCGTTACCGAGTGGCACACAACGCAAGAAGTTTTTTCAAACAAAATTGTTGCAGCAGCAGTGGCACGTTGACGCGCGTCACCAGGCCCGCTAACAAAGCTTTGCGTGCGTTCCTTGGCATTCGGGCGAATAGAAAACACGGGATTCGTGATTACCGGCTGGTCAATCGCGATACGCCCTTTATCCACGTAACTATAAAACTCGACTAAGGTCGAAAGGACTTCATCGACAGAGCCATGCGGGACTTGCCGATTTGGCACAGCAGGCTCAAAACTTAAAGCATGACAAGATTGACAGGCATGTTTCATGGTCACAGGCTGGAAGCCTGATTTATCCGCGTTAGCTTGGTGGCAGTTGTTGCAGCTCATTTCCACCTTACCTTTGGGGCTGGCAATACCGTCTTTAGCTAAGTGAATATCATGGGGAAATTTCAGTGAACTTGGTTGGCTAATGTCATTTCGTGATGCGGCAATCGCATTAATGTCGCCGCTGACTGTGGGCTTTGCGTTCGCGCTACCAACCGCAGTTTGGCGCATCCGCACCAAATTCTCGCCCGCTAAATCTGTCGCGACTTGAATGCGAAATTCAGGGTGTTCTCGCGCGAAGTCGCTGACATTTTCTGTTTTGGTGTCAGCAAAACTTGTTTTAATTTTTGCGTGGCAATCTGCACAATTGGTACCAACGTATAGTTTGTTTTGCTGCATTAAGCCGAAATCCCCCAAGTGTTCCCGATGGCAGGTGGCGCAGCGTGTTTCGTGTAATGCTGGTAGTGCGATGGTTCTTTTATCGACGTGGTCGCCGATTTTTTTGTGGCAGGCGAGGCAATCAGCGTCTTGCACTTTGACGAAGGGTTTGCTGTGACATACCTTGCAGTCTTGCGCCCATTTTTGGTGTGGCGTTGCCAATCTGCCCGGGTCCCACATCGTATCTAATGCATGAGCAGTCGCTGGTACGCGCATAGAATATTGGTAGTCTTGTGCCGTGCCCGTCTTTTCTACCAGCATGGGTTTCACTAAAGGCGCTTCTTTGCTCGCCGAACGCCCCATTAATTGATGGAACTCCGCAGGCCAGAGTGAGGCTGCCGTTGGAAGCAGCAAGCAAAAGAACAAAACAATCAATGCTAAGAGCCAAGAAAGCGCACGCCGACCGCGCAAGGGGCGCTGCAATTCGCTTATCTGCGCGGCGATAGTGTCTCTAGTGTCTTCGGGGTTACTTTGCATGGTGGCGCGTTTTCACAAAGAGAGTCGATAGGCAGCTTAAAAAAGCCAAGGTGCACGGATTTACCAGTAAAAAAATACAGAGACAATATGCGCGATCAACGCCATTAAAAGCGCAATCGAAAGTGGCACATGGCACAGCAGCCAAATTTCCGTCCATGTACGCAAGCGCACAAATTCTCGGATTCGATTGAGTTGCTGCGACCGGCGCAATTGCAAGGTATAGATTTCATTGTGTTCTTTTGAACCTTGGCTGCTATCCATCCCCATTTGGGCGAGTACGCGTTTGGTGGCACAACTGCGGTTGTGACCTGTGAGGCGCTGCCAATACGATGAAAAGATTTGGCATTTTGCCGACTCAGCCACTAAGGCTTGGGTTTTTGCGTCTAACTTTGCTGCCAGCATTTTGCAGCGATCGTCAATTTCGGTGAGCTTTTCGCCAATTTGTTGCAACGTCAAACCATCAAGCAAATTACTCATCCGAGTGGGTTGGCGCAGATACAAAACCATGCCCCAAAAACCGCTCAAGATGACCACGATGGTGAGGGCATACGCGAGCGTATGGATATTCCAGCCAAACTCAAAGGCCGCATGTAAAGTTGCCACCAAGGCGAGTGCAATACCGAGATAAACGTGGGCAGACAGCCAACCCCGTACGCTTCCTAGTTGGGAGTTGTAAGCACGTTTGCGCATGCCAAAAGCGAGTAAAAAAAGAATCAGTAGTGCACCTAAAGTGCCGAGGCCGTAGCCGAGCCACGTGCCGCCACCGGGTTTGACGGGCGGCGTGTCGCGCACATATAAGACGATGCAAAGGCAGATGAGGCCAACGGCCAATTTGAGATACCGGTGTCGTCGAAACGACATGAAATTATCTTGCGCCATGATGTCGATTTTTTCTCTTGTGACATTGATTGCGCAAGTGCTTACAAGCTTGACGAGCGTCGCCAAAAACCGCATGTATGCTGCGCAAATTCTACCGATGCAACAACAAATAGCGAGCGCTTTTCACGCGAACTATTCGCAATTGACTCAATTTTTCTTACAGTTTTTTTGATTTTTGCAAATTGAAACGGCGCTGCCTGAAATTCTCGATAAAGCAGAAAGCACAACTATTCTGCCATCAAATCAACACAAAAAAATGACAATTACTAAACTCGTTGCGTTGTCGGTACGGAAAGCAACAGAAAGAGTTGTATGTTTGAAACATCTTCCCATTTGGCAAATTTTGTGCAAATTGTTACTGACTCGGTGGTCAATATTTGCTTTAGTAATGGGCGACTTAAACTGCTGGAGTTTTATATACTCCAACAATTAATCTTAAAATGCACCATTTTGCGCTTTATTTATAAGCATTCTGTAGATATACAGTAACGAGTATCATTTTATTTCCACAGAGAAAATTTATTTTTTGATCTAAAACGCGCAAACCAAATCGCCCTTTGGTCTCGATTATGTTGCGGAGCAGCAGTGCTTTCGGTGGCGTCCTTCTTTTAATGCATCTGGTTTGAAGCAATGCTGCCTACCAGAAACCGGAAGTACAAAAGAAAAAGCACGCGTTGCCCAGCGTGCTTTGATGGTGTTGGTGTTTATTGGCGCTTGCAATAAAACACCTCGAATTTATCGACGTTGTGAGCTGATCTTTAGTTTTAAGCCACTGCTGCCGTTTGGTACCGAATCCAACACGCCTTCCCAGTCACCAGCGCTGGGAGTGGCATTACCTGACAACGAAACCCGCGCGCCAACAATTAAAGTGGGGAAATCAGAAAGTTTGGTGCTTGGTACCATGCCCATGCTGTCATCCAGCACGAAATCTAAGGGCAAGTCTTTGACTTGTTTGCGTAAGATGGCTAAGGGAAAACGAGGCCCATCCACCGCTCGTGCGTAAATGAAAACTGTGTCGGTTGGCGTCAACTTACCGACCAAACTAGGATCAAGCTCAACGCGCCCACTGATTTTCCCCGCTGGTGAGGCGGCGTTGTTGGCGCTTTTATTGGTTGGGGTTTTTGCGTCTGGCGAGGCGGTGGATTTTTCACTTGCGGCTTGGGCTGATGTAGTAGTCGTTGTTTTTGCAAGCCCGCGATCCGCCAACTCTTTTTCAACGTGGTCAATATTACTTTGCGCCATAGCGATAAATTCTGAGCCAGCAGGCGCAGCCGCGATTGCCGCTTTCCAACGCGATATCGCCTCAGGTAGCTGATTGCGCTCATACTCAGCGTCGCCCAACAAAATCAGCGCCTTCACATTGTTTGGCTCTACGACCAAGGCACGCCGCAAGAGTTCTTCGGGCTTGCCTTGGATGCGCTGGTTTTGCGTCATTGCTAATACGTCGGCGTAATCCGCCAGAATTTTTGCATCGTCGGGAATTAATGCAAACAAGCGTTCGTAGGCTTGGCTGGCAGCAGCAAAACTGTTCATCGAACTGTAAGAGCGCGCTAGCAACAACCAACCTTCGGGATCATCAGGATGTTGCACCATACGCTCAGCCAAGCGGGCGACCAGTGCGAGTGCCTCAGTTTGACCTGTGGCGTGCGGTGTTTGGCTGTTTGCGCTATCGGCCCCAGTGGGGATGGGCGTGAGCATATAAGGGGCACCAAGGTAGCGGTACACCACAAACGGCGTGATCAGCAGCAAAAGTCCCATCGCCCCGACTTGCCACAGGCGCCTGTTTTTTGATTTGTCGCTCGTGGCAGTGGTGCCACTATCTTGTGGTTGAAACTCAGTTGCGACGCGTTGCTCCAAGTCGCGTTTTGCCGCTTCATAAGCTGTGGGATCGATCGTACCCGCAGCAAGATCTTGTTCGAGTTCGCGCAACTGGTCGCGCAGCACGTCTAAGTTCAAGCGATCACTTTGCACCTCGCGCCCGTTTTCCTTCTTCGTCATCAATATTGGGCGCGCGACAATCGCGAGAGCGATCAAGGCCATGAATGCGGCGATGAAGTAGAAAAAAATACTCATAAAGTGGTAACTCGACGTTGTTAAGAAAGGGAGAAATAGCGAAACAGGCTCAATCTTATTCCATTTCTAAATCAATCGTGTCGTTGTTGCCTTCGCCTTGCCGTGCTACAGCACTGTCTGCGGCTCGTCGCCTAGACACAATTGATTTGGAAATGGAATTAGCAGATACACCCTCATTTGCGCGTTTTCGCAAGTATTTTGTGCTTGTTGGCGAGCATGCAAATTAAAACTCAAATTTGATTACATTGGATGTTTCAAAAGCAAAAAAAGCGACTTGTTTTCACAAGCCGCCTTCTTCGCAATACGACAGAGCCGATAAGATTTACGGGTTAAAAATCTTCCCGATAACGTCGCATCCGCGCTGCCAAATACAACATACCACTGCCAGCGATTACGCCGATCCACAGGGCTGGGCTTTGTAAGGTGAGCAGCATTTGTTCAAAGATCGTCTGAAAGCTAAATGTTGCTTCAAGCTCTTTGGGCATTCTTACGTCAATTATCCATGCGCCTGGAAATGTGCCACCAAGTAAGCGCGCAATAATATTTTTTGACACCCACTGCACGTTCAAATCAAGGCCTGCGTAATGACTGACAAGCCGCAAAAAGATTAAGCCTGCAATAGGTAAGCCCACAGCCCAGAGAAAAACCCTCGACTTTGCCCAAGAAGAAACGAGCAGGAACCATGCAGCAGTGGGTAGAGCCCAAAGAGCATAGGTGGGTAAAGCCACGAGTAGTTTGAGTGGAAATAGCATCAGATCCGGTTTAAACAACAGCCACGGAAACAGATTGACGCCATTGAGTAAAGCGATCAAACAAAACATCAGTGCCAGAGCAACGTAAAGGCCGATTGCGATTAAAAATACGAGCAAGGGACCTAGGACGAAAGGTAATGCTAGCTTTGACAAAACTGTTTGTAAGTCCGAAATGGGCAAAGACTTCCAGAACAAAACGCTACGGTCATTGCGCTCGCTATGCATCGCTGCAGAGAGATAGATTAATGACGAGAAAGCGAGTAGCAGCGGCAAGATACCCATGAAAACCCAATACATGTTGGCTGCCGCTTCAAGCGCGCTGCTTTTGCCTGTTGTAGCGAGTTCTTTTTGTATGATGCTAAGCATGCTGATGTTGACCTGAACGTTCGTACCTGCTTCTTGGCTGACGCTCAAGTTATGCGCGTGGGGAAACGCGAAAAGCACTAAACCTGCATAGAGCAGAGCGCTGAGTCCTGCAAGTATTAAAGGCGTCCATAAATAAATGCCTTTGTTCTCCCAGAACTCACGCTTGACCAACCATTTCATCGTATTCATTAGTACGTTCCTTTCATTACGGCGACAAATAGATCTGCCACGCTGGGATTGCGGCATTCACCAAGTTTGCTCAATTCTTCACGGGACACGCCATCGAATAACATCACGCTTTTGCCAAATACGGCGCGCTGGTCCAGAGGTTTGTATTTCGCGGCGTCGTGCAGTTGGTCGGCGTTCACCATGACTTCGATGAAACGGTCAGACACTTGATCCATACTCGCCTGCAATACGATCTTGCCTTCGCGGATGAACATCAAGTCGGTCAGAATATGTTCAACTTCTTCGACTTGATGTGTGGTGATAATGATGGTTTTGTTTTCGTCAAAATAATCTTCCAACAGATTTTGATAAAACATTTTTCGATACAAAATATCCAAGCCTAAGGTCGGCTCGTCTAACACTAACAGCTTGGCATCAATTGCCATGACCAAAGCCAAATGTAATTGCACGATCATGCCTTTCGACATGGCTTTGACTTTCATATTTGGCTGTAACTTGGTTGCGGCGATGTATTTCTCGGCTTTGGCGCGATTAAATTTGGGGTGCACGCCTTCGACAAAATCAATCGCGTCAGATACCTTCAGCCAGCGTGGCAAGATCGCCACGTCTGCGATGAAACAGATATCGTTCATCAAGGCATCGCGCTGTTGGCGCGGATCAAGCCCTAAGACGGACAGTTCACCCTCGAAGCGCGTTAGGCCTAACACTGCTTTGAGCGTGGTCGTTTTTCCCGAGCCATTCGGCCCGATTAAACCGACGATACGTCCGGCGGGAATGGTAAAGCTGATGTCGCGTAAAGCGTGCTGAGAGCCATACATTTTTTGCAGATTTTGCGCGACGATCACGTTTGCATTTGTGTTTGCATTTGCGTTTGGTTTCGCGGTGTCAAACGCGTTTGCAGTTTCAGTTAATTCGTTCGCGTTCATACCTTGGCTCCGTTCTTCTCTTCAACGTGCATATCATTGGCTTCAACCGAGCGGACCAACTGCGATAAACTCAATCCTAAGCGCTCGATACGGGCCAACATTGCGGGCCATTCATCTCGTAAAAAGCGTTCACGTTCTGTTGCTAGTAATTGCGCAGCCGCGCCATCGAGCACATACATACCTAGTCCCCTTCTTTTTTCTACTAAATTGTCATCGACTAATTCTTGATAGGCGCGCGAAACCGTAATCGGGTTTAATTGAAAATCGGCGGCGATTTGGCGCACTGACGGCAAGGCGTCGCCGGCTTTCAAGCTACCGTCCAAAATCATGCTGAGCACGCGCTCTTTCAGTTGCCGATAAATCGGCGCGCTGTCGTTCCACGTCGTACTCATAGCAGTGCCTCAAATATCAGTTGTATGTACCGCATTACACCCGATACCACATCAAATTGCGGCGCAACGGCCGTTTCAATAAAAAGGCTTAGTAAAAAGCTCATTACACATTCCTCCAAGTTGGCCAGCGAGCAACACTGAATTGGTGTGTTGTTTAACTGGTGTTGTAGTTAAGTATAACACTATATTCGACATTTGCTATGCTTTTTTATTGTTTTGCCGATTTTGTTAAAAAAGCGTGGTTTTACGAGAAAAATCAGGCGTTGGTTCTAATTCCATTTCTAAAGCTATCGTGTCGTTGTTGTCTTCGCCTTGCCGTGCTTCAGCACTGTCTGCGGCTCGTCGCCTAGACACAATTGAACCTAGAAACGGCAGTTGGACAGGTTCGAGTGTGCGTTTTTCTGGCTTTCTGGC
>CAYPNW010000059.1:10455-12171 GCA_964411965.1 uncultured Burkholderiaceae bacterium | reverse complement strand
ATTAAAGGCTTCCAGATGTTGACCGGACGCCACGTCAAAATTTCCAACGCTTGACGGCGGCGCGGTGAACCCGCGATACTGGGGATAAAGTAAAAACGGCCTTTTCGAAGGCCGTTTTCTTACCTAATTCAAATTAAAAAATATCGAGGAGACACCATTGAGTACAGCGAATCCAACCATCAACGAGGGTGCTGCGCAGCCGAAAATGCCGCGTCAAATTCCCTACATCATTGCCACCGAAGGCTGTGAACGGTTTAGCTTTTATGGCATGCGGAATATTTTGATTCCGTTTTTAATCAGCAGTCTCTTACTCTCTATGCCAGAAGACATGCGCAAAGGCATGGCGAAAGAGGTGTTTCATACCTTTGTGATCGGCGTGTCGTTTTTTCCATTGCTAGGTGGTTGGATCGCAGACCGGTATTTTGGCAAGTACAACACCATGTTTTGGCTCAGCTTGGTGTATTGCGCTGGCCACGCCTGCTTGGCGATTTTTGAAAATAACCGCAACGGTTTTTATACGGGTTTGTTCTTAATCGCTTTAGGTTCTGGTGGCATCAAACCATTAGTCAGCTCCTTGGTTGGCGACCAATTTGACCAAAGTAATCGGAGCTTGGCGCAGAAAGTATTTGACGGTTTTTACTGGATCATTAATTTTGGCTCGTTTTTTGCCTCGCTATTGATGCCGATTTTCCTGCAAAAATTTGGTGGCAGTGTCGCGTTTGGTATTCCTGGTGTATTGATGCTCATTGCGACCATCATTTTTTGGTCAGGGCGCACCAAGTATGTGATTTTGCCGCCGAATGCAAAAAATCCGGATTCGTTTTTGAATGTGGTTAAAACGGCGTTGCTGACGCAAGCCCCAGGACAAGGGCGCGCTGGGTTTTATCTCGCTACCGCAAGTTTTATCGGCGCGATTGCCGCACTCACATTGCAACCGCAAATTGGCATTGTCGCTGCCTTGTGTTTGGCGCTCGTATTGATTTTAATTGGCGGCGGCCTAGGTGCCTGGCTGCAAATTGAACGGGCACGTGGGCATCATCCTGATGTTGCTGTCGATGGTGTGCGTTCGGTTTTACGTTTGCTGGTGGTATTTGCATTGGTAACGCCGTTTTGGTCTTTGTTTGATCAAAAGGCGTCTACTTGGGTTTTACAAGCGGGGCAGATGACCACGACATGGGGCATTTTGCCAGCGCAAATGCAAGCGATTAATCCCTTATTGGTGATGTTGTTGATTCCTTTTAATAACTTGGTTTTGTATCCTGCCTTAAAGCGCATGGGCATAGAAATGCCCGCGTTACGCCGCATGGGCTTGGGTATTGCGTTCTCTGGTTTGGCTTGGATAGCAGTGGGTTGCATGCAGTTAGCAATTGATGGCGGCGACCCGATCTCGATTATTTGGCAGATTTTGCCGTATGCCTTATTAACCTTCGGTGAGGTATTAGTGTCGGCTTCAGGTTTGGAATTCGCTTACAGCCAAGCGCCCTTGGCGATGAAAGGCGTCATCATGAGTTTTTGGAGTCTGGCTGTAACCATAGGAAACTTGTGGGTTTTGCTTGCTAATGCCAGCGTGAAAAGCCCTGCCGTTACGGCGCAAATTGCGACGACGGGTATTAGTGTGACGGCGTTTCAAATGTTTTTCTTTGCCGGGTTTGCGCTGCTGACATCGCTGTTGTTCGTGATGTATGCACGAACTTATAACGTGTTGAATAACTATCG
>CAYPNW010000059.1:0-10355 GCA_964411965.1 uncultured Burkholderiaceae bacterium | reverse complement strand
GGGTAATAGCCTTCAGATGCCTCATCCAGCATATCGCCAATATTGACAATCAGCATACCAAAATCGCAAGGTACATCATGCCAAGCTTCGTCTTTACCCAAGACTTGCAAGCCCGCTTGCGTCGCAGCAGGCAAGAGCGTGAGCAAGTTGATGTCGCCATGCGCCGCGGCACGCACCGAACCGGGCTCCTCGTCGCCGACCAGCGGTGGATAATGTAAGACGCGCAACAAGGTGTGGTCGCTGCCCGTAATCATGTCGGGCAAAGGCATGGAATACTTGGCTTTGATGTCCGCTGGCGTGTATTCCTCAACCCAGGCCAACAATTTCGCCGCTAATGCGGAACCTTCTTGATAATACTGATGTGCTGCGTCAGAAACCTCTGCAGGGTAACGACCTTGCGGATAGATATGGTAAAACTCTTTCAGATCGCGCTTGGTATTGCCTTTCGCCGTCTCTGAGATTTTTGGCGAGAAATAGCCATCCATCAAACTCGGATCGAACTGGTATTTGCTCTTCGCGTCTGTCAGAAAAAATTCATACCATTCTTTATAAATGGTTTCTAAACGTGTTTGCGACAAGGGGTGGTTTGTCAGCACACCAAAACCCGTGTTGTGCAGGCTTTCGGTAAACTTCTTTGCAGCATCGGGGCTACGGTAATCGACTGGTTGAATAAACATGATCGTCCTTTCGTTTACGCTTGCAGTGCTGGGCGCAACCATGCGCTGGCAAGCACACTATCAATGAGTGCAGCACAAGCTTTGGCATCGACTTCCATACAAACCCGTGTTTCCGGTTTGTCAGATTCCCAGCCCGCTTGTGGATAGGGTATCGCTAATTTCGCCAGCATGGTTTGACCGTTCGCAATACCTTCTTTCGCAACGCGCATGCGACCAGTACTTGTTTTGAACAATTCAGGTGCGACCAACCAGACGAAAGCCAAAACATCATGACCATAGCAACCGTGACCCATATCTGGGCGAATCGAGCTATAAAAATCACTGTAAAACATGACGGCGTGATACAGCGTGTCCATAGCGACGTGTTGATGATGTTCTTTCAAGCGCTTGAAAAAATCAGACAGCAAAACCACTCTATGGGTAACGTCGAGCCCGACCATGGTGAGGTCCCAACCTGCTGTGAAGACTAAATCAGCCGCATCGGGATCATTCCATACATTCGCCTCTGCGACGGGTGAAACGTTGCCCGGTTCGTCCACGGTGCCACCCATCAAAACTACTTGCTTAAGCAATTTAGGCAGTTGTGGTTCTAATTTTAGCGCCAGGCCAAGGTTGCCAAATGGGCCAACGGCGACCAAGGTAATTTCGCCAGGATGTTGGCGCGCCATGTTCACAATAAATTCTGCCGCGCTTTGATTTTCGGCTTGCCCACCAACCTGAATGCGGCTGGGTAAATTACCCAAACCATCCGCGCCGTGAATAAAGTCGGGTGGCGTGCCTGGCGCTTTTGCAAAGGGAACCGGCACACCTTGCGCAACAGGGATGGATTGACCAGCAATGCGTGTCAAATACAAGGCGTTAATGGTGGCTTGCTCAACGTGAACATTCCCGAACGTGGTGGTGATGCCGATCAGATCAATTGCCGGATGCGCCATGGCGAAATACAAAGCCATCGCGTCGTCAACGCCCGGGTCTGTGTCAAAAATAACTTTGTGTTTGGTTTGTGGAGTTTGCATTGATTGCTCCTAAGTGCTTGCGAAACTTAGCCGTACTGCAGAACCTAAGTTTCGGGGTTTTTTATTGACCCGGTTCAAGGAGGTCGAAATTATTTCAGCCTGTGCTTAGCGCGATTTCACAAACGGCGTACCAATCGCCTTTGGCGCAATGGACTTCGCCATAAATCCTGCCAGTACGACGACAGTGACAACATAAGGAATCATTTGAATTAAGGAACCTGGTATTTTCCCAACGCCAGGGAAGCTCACGCCCTCAATTTGTACCTGAAGCGCGGCGAAAAAACCAAACATAAGGCAACCTGCTGCCGTCTGCAAAGGGCGCCAATTACCAAACACCAGCGCAGTGAGCGCCAAATAGCCATTGCCAGCAGACATATCCCGCAAGAAAAAGCCGCTCTGTACCAATGCGAGATATGCACCGGAAAAAGAGCACAACACGCCCGCACACAACATCGCTAAAAAGCGTGTGCGCTCGACGTTCACACCTGCCGCATCAGCAGCATGCGGGTTTTCACCAACGGCGCGCAGGCGCAAGCCGAAACGACTGTGGTAAATCACCCAATGCACGATAGGAATGAGGGCAAATGCCAGATACACCAAGATACTGTGTCCACCAATTAATTTTGTGTAGAGCCAACCTAACAATGGCACATCGGCAACCGCCGCGGAGCCTGGAAAGACGATATCAAAAAGCCGCGCTTGGCCAAGATCTGGCGTGCGCCCACCTTGAGAAAAGTAAAATTGCGCAAGCACAAACGTCAAACCACTAATCGCAATGTTCAGTGCAATACCGCCCACCAACTGATTACCTTTTTGCGTAATGCTGACAAAGCCTTGTAGCATCGCGACGGCAACTGACACAGCAATACCTGCCGCAATGCCTAACCAAGGATTTTGCGTGACATACGCAACCGCTGCCGAGACGAAGGCTGCCGCCAACATTTTGCCTTCCAAAGCGAGGTCGACCACGCCACTGCGTTCAGCAAAGAGTCCTGCCATGGCGGCAAATAACAGCACCGGCGCATTGCGAACGGTGGAGACTAAGATGCTAGAAAAATGAATGTCGTCAAACATCAGGCTTCCTTACGTTGAAATAATTTTGCCAACGCTGGCGCATACAGGTTTTCCATCGCACCGCAAAACAAAATAATCAAGCCTTGAATAAAAATGAAAGTCTCGGTGGGGATGTTTGGTTTTTCCAAGGACAAGTCAAAGCCACCTTGAATTAAGGCGCCAAACAGAATCGAGGATAAGAAAATACCGATGGGATGTTGCCGCCCCATCAGCGCAATCGCAATACCTATAAACCCTGCTCCAGCGGGGAAATTCAGGCCCAAATAATGGGTAGATCCCATCACAGAATTAATCGACGCAACACCCGCCAAGGCGCCAGAAATCAGCATCGCCACAACGATGGTTTTAGTAATTGAGACCCCCGCATAATGTGCGGCGTGCTGATTGAGACCTGTCGCACGTAACTGATAACCCCAAGCAGAACGCCAAATTGCGATGCCATAAATCACCAGGGCGATAATTGCCAGAATAAAGCTAATATTTAACGGTGTTTCACCTAAAAAAGGCAATGCACTACTCAACTTTGGTAGCCATGCAGTTTCGGCAAACACGCGACTCGCCGTATTTTGCTGACCAGCAGGAATCAAAAATGCGATGATCAAATAATTCATTAAGCTTGCAGCAATGAAATTGAACATGATGGTTGTCACGACGATGTGACTGCCCCGCTTTGCTTGTAAATAACCAGGCAAAAACGCCCATCCTGCGCCGAACAAGGCGCTACCAATGATGGCGAGGGGAATTAAGATGAAGGCAGGCAAACTTGCATCGAACGCCAGCACCACCACGGCTAAGCCTAAGCCACCTAAATACATCTGGCCTTCGCTACCAATATTGAACAAGCCCGCCTGCATGGCTACCGATACCGAGAGCCCTGTAAAAATAAAAGTTGACGCATAAAACAAGGTGTAACCGAATCCTTCAGCATTGAATAAGGCTGCATTCAGCAAGATTTGTAAAGATTCCAGCGGACTTTCGCCCAGCAAATAAATCACAATTCCCGCTACCACAAGTGCGGAAAGCAAGTTCAACAAAGGCAGGACAAAAGCGGTTGCCCAGCGTGGCAGATTGGCGCTATTCATAAGTTGGCTTTCATGATTTGTGCAGTCCGCCCATCAGCAAGCCTATCCGTGTTGCGTCGAATTCCTCTACCTTAAGTTCGCCGGTGATGCAACCACTCGACATGACCAAGATGCGGTCCGCCAACGCGCGAACTTCTTCTAACTCAACTGATACGAGCAATATGGCGACTCCCGCATCGCGCATCGCAAGTAACTGCGTGTGGATACTTTCTATCGTGCCGATATCAACACCGCGTGTTGGTTGTCCTACTAAAATCAATTTAGGTTTGGCAGCGATTTCGCGTGCTAGCACCACTTTTTGTTGGTTGCCGCCTGAAAGCAAGCCGATGCGGAGTTGGGGGTCAGCGGGACGCACGTCAAAGGTCTTTAACATCTCGCCACAACGTTCAGTAATTGTTGCAAAGTCGAGCAAACCGAACGCCTTTTTGAGTTTTTGCTGATAACCAAAAAAGCTGTTCATCATCACAGAAAAATTTTTGATCACGCCATCACGTAATCGATCTTCTGGAACATGCGCAATGCCCAGCGCGCGAAATTTTGCTGGTAGCCCATCAGCATCTTTGCGCCCAGCGATGGGAAGGGCATTACCTAAAAACTTTAAGCTTCCTGTACTTGGCAAACGCATGCCGCTTAAGATTTCCATCAACTCGCTTTGCCCATTGCCTGATACGCCAGCCACTGCCACAATTTCGCCGGCGCGCAATTGAAAATTGACGTCTTTTAAGAGACTGACTTTTTGCTGGTTGCTAAGGCTGAGGTCTTTGACTTCCAACACAGTGGCGCCTGGGGCGTAAGGCGCGCGCGGTAAATGGGTTTGTATGGGCCTGCCCACCATGAGGGTCGCTAATTCTTCCTTGCTCGTATTTGCCGTCACAACATGGCCAGCAACCGAGCCTGCACGCATGACGGTTACCGCGTCAGTGATTTCGAGAATTTCTTGTAATTTGTGGGTAATTAGAATGATCGTCTTGCCTTGCTCTTTGAATAAGCGCAAAACATCAAACAATGACGCAGTTTCTTGCACCGTCAGCACGGCGGTTGGTTCGTCGAGAATCAAGACATTGGCGCTGCGATAGATCTGCTTAAGGATTTCGACCCTTTGCTGCACACCAACTGACAAATCTTGAATCAACGCAAGCGGGTCCACATCGAGCGAATAGCGTTGGCAAATTTCTCTAAGCTTTGCTTCAACTTCGACACGATTTTTGGCTAAACGAAAGCCGCCTTCTGCGCCCAGCATCACGTTGTCTAGTACGCTCATATTCTCAACCAACATGAAATGTTGATGCACCATGCCAATGCCTAAATGAATCGCTTCTTGGCTATTACGGATGTTTTGTGCCACGCCATTGAGGAGTATCTGACCACTGTCAGCGCGATAATAGCCGTACAGTATGCTCATCAGAGTGGACTTACCGGCGCCATTTTCGCCAATCACACCATGAATCGAACCTGGCGCTATGGAAAACGTGACATCGCGGTTCGCCTGCACAGCGCCGAAGCGTTTTGATATATGTTGAAATTCGACGGCAGCTTGCATACGAAATTTTATTGTTGAGGTAGGGCTTTAAGCACGGCGAGAAAACGCAATCCGTTTTATGCGTTGTCCTACAGCGAATTAGACAGGACAGCTGCTTTTTTCACGGTAATCAATGACTTTGATTTTCCCGCTGATGATGTCTTGTTTCACCGCATTGACGCGTTTTTCAATTTCAGGCGTGATCAATGCGCGATTGTCTTTATCTAATGCCCAATCAACACCGCCTTCTTTCAATCCTTTATTGATTAAGCCACCTTTCCAAGTGCCGTTTTTGAGTTGCATAAAGCTATCGTAAATTGCGACATCAACCCGTTTCACCATTGAAGTCAGCATGGTGCCTGGGTAGAGATAATTCTGGTTTGAATCGACGCCAATTGCTAATTTTCCTTTTTCTTTTGCTGTTTGCAAGGTGCCCATGCCACTGCCGCCCGCTGCTGCGAATACCACGTCGACACCGCGTTCAAACTGAGAGCGCGCTAATTCGCCCCCTTTAGCAGGATCGTTCCACGCTGAGGCAGTCGTGCCGACCATGTTCTGCGTGACGTCGACTTTTGCGTCGAAGGCTTTCGCGCCTTGCACGTAACCGCAGGCAAATGCGCGTATCAAGGGAATATCAATGCCGCCGACGAAACCGATTTTCTTTGACTTGCTTGCCATAGCAGCGGCGACACCAACTAAGTAGGAGCCTTCCTGCTCTTTAAACAGCACTGAGCTGACGTTGTCACCCGAAGCAACACCATCAATCAAGACAAATTTTGTGTTGGGAAATTCTTTTGCCACATTTTGCACAGCCTGACCTTGTGCAAAGCCAATGGCAGCGATCATGTCGATTTTCTTGCGCGCCAAATTGCGTAATACTTGTTCAGTTTGGGTTTCGCTCGCAACTTGCACTTCAATATAATTAATCTTGGTTTCTTTTTTGAAGCGCTCAGCACCTTCCGACGCGGATTGATTAAAAGATTTATCGAACTTGCCACCCGCATCGTAAATCACGGCAAATTTAGGATCAGCCGCACATGCACTCGCTGCGGCGAATACAGTGACGAGCGCGAAACAAAGCTGTTTTAATTTCATGGTGAATCCTAATTTTGAAAGATGGATATTGAGTAAAAAGACCGTCGATAATTGAACTTGTCAAACAGCTTACAAGCAAGTTTTCTTTAGCTTGAACTCGGTAAAAGCAACAAACGGAAGATTATCATGCATGGCTAAAAGCTGAAAAAATCTTTTGGCGACAGGAAGTACTTAAGCGACAACGCCTGAAGCCATGAATTGGAGGACTTCTGCACGATGCGGGATTGACGTTTGTGCGCCTAGTTTTGTCACAGTTAAGGCTGCCGTAAATTGCGCCTCGCGCGTCGCCTCGATCAAACTAAGTCCGTTTGCCAAGCCCACCGCGAAGGCACCAACAAAAGTATCCCCCGCCGCAGTCGTATCAACGACTTTTACTTTCATTGCTGGGCTATGTGTAGTTACAGCGGAAGTCACAATGAGTGCCCCGTGTTCGCCCATGGTGAGTAAGACGGCGCCCACGCCCCGCTGTAGTAAATTTTGTGCCGCACTTTTCGCACTTGCTTGATCGGTGACGGTGATACCGCTGAGCTGGCTCGCTTCCGTTTCATTTAACACTAGGTAGTCCACTTGCGCTAGCAAACTATTGTCCAGTGGACAAACGGGTGCCGTATTGAGGATCACTTTCACTCCAACTTCGCGCGCCACTTTAATTGCGTGGGACACCACGGCTAAGGGCGTTTCGAGTTGGCAAATCAAAAATTGTGACTTTGCAATCGTACTGCGTGCCGCATCGATATGTGCTTTGGTCAACCGTGCGTTAGCACCTGCAGCTAAAACAATACAATTGTCGCCAGCGTCCTCGACTAAGATACCTGCCACGCCCGTTGCGGTGTTGGCAATGGTCATTAGATGATCAAGTGAAATAGCGTCTTTTTGCAAGCAGTTGCGCGAGAATTCGCCAAATCCATCGTCACCGACGGCGCCAATGAAATCGACTTGGGCGCCTTGGCGCGCTGCCGCTACCGCTTGATTCGCGCCCTTACCACCAGGGATTTGCCGAAATTCGTGACCTTGCAGGGTTTCGCCCAGCACAGGCAGGCGCGGCGTGCGAAAAACCAAATCCATATTGACGCTACCAACAACAGAAATGCGAGGCTTCATATTGAAATCTTTACATGATAAATGCGGTGCGCAATCGTTTGCGCGAGGGTTTTGTATTTAACACTGCGCAGCCGAAGCAAGTCAAGATTTAGTTTTTTGTTGCGACTGTTGGAAGCCCATTTGGTGCTCGATCTGCAGATTAAAGCGGTGAGCGAGACTCTTGCTAAAGAATCCTGCGAAATTGAAGGCGTCCGCCTATGAGTTTTATTGTAAGCTTGAATGCAGAGTTTCTTTTTGCCGCCATTTTCTCCATGCCTATGAACGACCTAATCCCGGAATCTTCCTCTTTTTTCAATACAAGTTCGCGCCGATCGACTTTTTTATTCTTGATTAATTGCTCACTCAGTTTGGTCTTCGCCTTGAGCGGCGGCGTTTGCGGTGCATCGGGTACCAGTACTGCAGGTCAGGGCAAAGTGCTGCATGTTTTATTTACCACACCGGAGTCCTCCTTGGACCCCGCTGTCGCCTCTGATATTTCGTCCTTAAGCCTGAGCGAGAATATTTTTGACCCGATGTTGCGCTATGACTATTTGGCGCGTCCCGTGAAATTAGTTCCGAACACCTTAAGTAAGATGCCAACAGTGTCGGATGATGGTTTGGTCTATACCTTCCAGATACAGCCGGGGATTTTCTTTACTGCTGATCCGGCCTTTCAGGGTAAGCAGCGGGAGCTTACGGCGGAGGATTACGCCTATAGCTTGAAACGTTTGTACGACCCAGCAGTGAAATCATCCTGGCTCTATTTGTTTGACGGAAAATTACGCGGTGACGACAAATTGAAACAGGCTGCCGCAGCAAACAAATGGTCGGCTAATATTCAAATTGAAGGGCTACAAGTCATCGATCGCTACACCTTGAAGTTGAGTTTAGTTGCGCCAGATCACAATTTTTTACTTCAATTGGCCACGCCAGCGACGGCTGCAGTGGCGCGTGAAGTCGTTGAGAAATACGCAGGACAAATCGGCGCCCATCCGATAGGTACGGGGCCTTATTTGTTGGGTCAATGGCAACGCAATTTCAGAATTCAACTGCTCGCGAATCCCTTTTATCGGGAAGTCATTTTTCAAACCAGCGCAAAACCGCAGGGCGAAGACGAAAAAATCTTAGTGCAATTAAGAGGCCAACGTTTGCCTCGGGTGTCGCAAATTGAAGTCAAAGTCGTCGAGGAGCAACAGGCGCGTGTGTTGGGTTTGTTAAACAAGGAATTTGATGTGCTTGAACAGTTGCCATCACCTTTATCTGGCATGGTGATGGATGGGCAAAGCTTGAAAGCCGATTTGCAAACGCGTGGCATGCGTTTAGCGCTTTTCTCCCCTTTGCAAACCTATTACATGTGGATGAATATGGAAGATCCGGTGATTGGTGGCTATACACTGGAAAAAATCGCCTTACGTCGTGCCATTGCGCTTGCCTACAATAATCAAGAAGACATACAAGTGTTAGAAAAAGGTTTCGCCATCACTGCGCAGTCACCATTGCCACCGAATGTGCTTGGGTTTTCGGAGAAATATCGAAATCCCATTCGATTTGACTTGGGTTTAGCCAATCAATTGCTGGATAGATTTGGCTACAAGCGCGGAGCAGATCAATTTCGGCGTTTGCCAGATGGCGCGCCGCTGGAGTTGGTCATGCATAGTCAGGCTTCTACTACGGGACGCTTGCGTGACGAAGTATGGAGCAAAACTATGGAAAGCATCGGCATCAAGATACGCTTTCAGAGCGACAAGCACGCAGAAATTTTAAAAGCCGCTCGCTTAGGCAAGGTTCAAATGACAGAGGCAAACTGGATAGCCGATTTTCCAGATGGCGAAAATTTCTACCAACTTCTGTATGGCCCAAATACAGGTCGCGCCAATTATGCGAGGTTTAACTTGCCGGCATTTAACCAGCGGTTTGAAGAGGCGCAGCGCCTAGGTGACTCTCCCGCACGCGCCAAGCTGTTTGAAGAAATGGCGCAGCTCGTCCATGCGTATAACCCATGGGTGCTCAGAATTCATCCTCTATCGATCGACATTACGCAACCGTGGTTAAAAAACTATAAGCGGCATCCTGTCGAATTCACGAATTGGCGCTATCTCGATATTGAAGGGCGACCATGAGCGCAACCATGAGCGCAACCATTGCGCGCTCAATGCGGTATGAAGATGTGCTGATTAGCACCGATTTTGTTTCATTGCGCGAAGTGAAAGGTATCGCGATTGATTTGCGTTATGCAGGCACAAACAACTTTGTTGGACGCAGTCTGTATGGCGACCACGATTATGCTTGGTTGCATCGCGCCGCCTCCGAAGGCTTGTGCAAAGCCGTGGCGTATTTACAGACCCACCAATCCGCGTACCGGTTTTTGGTGCTGGACGCGCTGCGACCGCACCGTGTGCAAAAAATGATGTGGGATGCGTTATCCGGCTCGCCCTTACAGCGGTATTTTGCCGATCCTGCGAAAGGATCGATACACTCCTTCGGTATGGCACTCGATCTCACTTTAATTGATCATGCCGGTCAGGAAATCGATATGGGCACCGGCTTTGACTCTTTTGCGGCGGAATCCCATCCCGAGTATGAGGCGGAGTTTTTGCGACAGGGAAAACTCACAGCAGAACAACTTTCGCACCGATCTATTCTTAGAAGCGCTTTATTTCATGCGGGTTTTCAAGGTATTCAAAGTGAATGGTGGCATTTCAATTTTGGTGACCCGGAGGAAATTAGAAAAAACCATGTGCGCATCGATTAGACCCAATTATGAATAAACACCTACCTTTAGTTTTTGCATTTTTTTTCGTCACCGCTATGC
>CAYPNW010000058.1:4429-12207 GCA_964411965.1 uncultured Burkholderiaceae bacterium | reverse complement strand
ATTGCGGGCGAACTTGATGTGGGTGCGACGGCTTCTGAGGCGGCGATTTCTGGCCGTGCAAAAGGTGTACCGATTTACATCGTGGCGGGTTTTGCAAAAGGCGGCGCACGCTTGTTGGCGCGCCCTGATTTGGGCATAAAAACGGTAAAAGACCTGAAGGGCAAAAAAGTCGGCGTAACGCGCGGCAGCATACAAGAAGTTTTGTTGGCGGCAGAGTTGTCACAGAATGGCTTGAGTTCTGCCGATGTGCCTGGCAAAGACGTACAAATCATTTACTTGTCATACCCCGACTTAAACCAAGCGCTGCTCGGCAAGAACGTCGATGCAATCATGCAAACCGAACCGCAATCATCGCAGGCGATTAATAAGAATTTTGGTGTCGAAATCATCAAACCTTACGACACGCCAATTGGCTCGCCAATTCGCACTTTGGTCATGACAGAGAAGTTTTATAAAGAGCGCCGTCCTCTGGCAGAAAAGTTTATGCGTTGCTTTGTTGAAGCCACGAAAACCTTCATTGACGATAAAGCCGTTGCGCAAAAATACGTGACGCAAACTATTTTCAAAGGACAAATTACGGCTGATGACTTTAACGATGCAATCGATAACTCGGGTTACACCTACGACATTACTGCTGCACATATTCAAATCACGACTGATGTGATGGCGCAGCATGGCATAGGAAAAATGATGCCGCCGCCAGTGGCGAAAGATTGGGTAAAAACCGACTTGCTTGATCAAGCGAAAAAATCGCTGAACGTCAAGTAAGGGGCCGACAATGAGTCGTTTTCAATGGCGCGACATTGGCGTCGGTTTGATTGTGCCAGTGCTGCTGATTGGCTTGTGGCAGTTGGCCGCGCAAATGGCATGGGTGAATGCGCAAATTTTGCCCTCGCCCTATGCCGTGGCGCATAAATGGGTGCAATATCTTTTACCCCAAACTCCATTTGATCAAGCAAATATGAGTTGGATCAAATGGGTGTTTTCTGGTGAACTGATTATCGATTCATTTACGAGTATGGTGCGCGTGGTGTCCGGCTTTGCGATTGGTGCAGGGCTGGCATTGCCCTTGGGTTTGCTGATGGGGGCTAGTGCCCGCATGTATTCCTTGTTTAACCCGATGATGCAAGTACTCCGACCTATTCCGCCGATTGCGTATATACCTTTGGCGATTTTATGGTTTGGCTTGGGCAACCCGCCTGCGATATTTCTGATCGCAATTGGCGCGTTTTTTCCCGTGTTGATCAATACCATTGCCGGTGTGCGCCATGTCGATGGGATTTACATTCGTGCCGCACGTAATCTGGGCGCCAATCAAACTACGATGTTTATGCGAGTAATGTTGCCCGCTGCCGTGCCCTATATTTTGTCTGGGGTGCGCATTGGTATCGGCACCGCATTTATTGTGGTGATTGTCTCCGAAATGATTGCCGTCAATAACGGTTTGGGTTTTCGAATTCTCGAAGCGCGTGAGTACTTTTGGTCGGACAAAATCATTGCAGGCATGATCAGCATCGGTATGCTGGGTTTGGCAATCGATTTGGCAATGAACAAGCTCAATAATTATCTCCTCAGATGGCATCGTGGATTGGAACATTAAATGAACGCGACAACTATGCAGTCCGCACAAATAAGCATCAATGACGTACACAAAGTTTTTAAGAGCAATGAGCGCGATGTTGTGGCCTTGAAGGGTATTAATTTAGAGATACCAGAGGGCCAATTCGTTTGCTTGCTTGGCCCATCTGGCTGCGGTAAATCAACCCTTTTAAATGCCATTGCAGGTTTCTCATTACCTAGCAGTGGCAGCATTACGGCGAACAAAAAAATCGTGCAGGCGCCTGGGCCAGACCGGGGCATGGTTTTTCAAGAATACGCGCTGTTTCCTTGGATGACGGTTGAAAAAAATATTGCCTTTGGATTGGAAATTAAGGGTAGTGACAAAACTGAAATCGAACCCATTGTCAGTAAATTATTGGACAAACTGGGCTTGACTGAGTTTCGCCAGCGCTTCCCGAAAGATTTATCGGGCGGCATGCGCCAACGTGTTGCCATTGCACGGGTGCTGGCGCTGGATTCGCCCATCATGTTGATGGACGAGCCATTTGGCGCTTTAGATGCACTGACACGACGTAACCTACAAGACGAACTTTTACGCATTTGGTCGGAGCTGGGTAAAACCGTCATTTTCGTGACGCATAGTATTGAAGAGGCGATTTACCTTGCTGACCGGATTATCGTGATGACCTACCGCCCTGGTACCGTCAAACGCGATATTTTGGTTGACTTAACTCGCCTGCGCGACCCTGCTTCGGCTGAATTTAATGCGCTAAAACGCGAGCTCGGGCAATTGGTGATGGAGGAGCAGCAACGGCATCATCAATCCGAAATGATGGCGGCGGTGGACTAATGGCGCCCCGCATCCCTAGCGTGCCGGACGCGCAATTACAACCCACCGAGGTGGTCGACACCATTAAAAAACGCCGTGGCGGCAAATTGCTCAATCTTGATCGCATGTTGTTAAACAGCCCCCCCTATGCGGTGGGGTGGAATACTTTCTTAGGTGCCGTGCGAACGGGGCTAACGCTTGACCCTAAGCTACGCGAATTAGCCATTTGCGCCGTTGCGGTACTGACGCGAGCAAAATATGAGTACGACCAACATGCGCCAGAGTTCTTAATTAACGGTGGCTTGCAAACCCAACTCGATGCACTGCGCGGCTTTGAGTTTAAATATCTTTTGCAAAAAGAATCGCCTCTGTTTAACAAAGTCGAGCAAGCAACCTTAGCCTTGGCGCAAGAGATGACGCAAAAAGTACAGGTCAGCGACGCATGTTTCGATGCCATCAAAGAATGCCTTAACGACACCCAACAATTAGTTGAGTTGGTTGGCGTAATTGCGGCGTACAACATGGTCGCACGATTTTTAGTTGCCTTAGAGGTTGCTGATGAAAACAGCAAGTAGCTATCGCATAGACGTGCCGAACTTGCTAGTGAAATGAGGCGTGTTCTCGCTTGGTGGCAACAACGCCAAGTTCGCGGAAGAACGCGCCTTTTTATTTACGCCTCTTTATTGGTGATGGTGGCTGCCATCAGCTACCTTGTTGGCGCGCGAATTGCAACGCAAAACGTGGTGGACGCAAGCACGCGGCAATTACAAATTCTGAGCGGCGATGTTGAGTCGATCTTAGAACGCTACGAATCTCTACCCTACTCACTCTCGGTACAACCGCCCGCCGCGCTTGCTTTGCAACACCCGAATAGCGAAGCAACTCAACGGCTAAACAAAATTCTTAGCGCCGTGCAAAGCCAAGCAAAAGTGGCGGCAATTTACCTCATGAACAAAGATGGCGAAACCATTGCTACCAGCAATTGGAATACGCCGCAAAGTTACCTCAACAAAAATTTTGGCTTCCGCCCCTATTTTATTGAAGCCATGCAGGGACGCACTGGGCGCTTTTATGGCATAGGTAGTACCACCGCCGAGCCAGGTTATTTTATTGCGCAGCCTGTGTATGCGGAGGACGACCCGACAAACGACGCAACCGCTTTTGTGAAAGACAGTGCGACTGTTCTTCAACAATTTCCAGCAATTTCCTCTAAAGAAAATCAAGAAAATAGTGCCCGACGTCCTAAAAATCCCATAGGCGTACTTGCCGTCAAGATCAGTCTGAAGGATTTCTCTGCCGCGTGGCGCGGCATTGTTGAGCCAATCGCCCTTGTTGATAAATGGGGCGTAATATTTCTGAGTAATCGCGCTGAATGGCAGTACCGAAGTTTAAGCAAACTGAGTGCCGAGGCTCAACAAGAAATGCAGACGAGTTTGCAGTATGTGGGGCAAGTCATCACGCCGCTCGCTGCAAAAGATTTACGATTAGCAGCCACGAGCGAAACAGAACTCAAGTTGGCAATAGACCGCAAGCTTGGCAGGCTGGGTTGGCGCTTATTAATGTTACCGAATCAAACTACCATCAATCGAAGTGCAGTGTTCTGGGCACTTGGCGCTGCCTTAATCATGCTATGCCTAGGGCTTTGGATGCGTATCGTTTCGCAGCGGCAGCGGCAGTTGGAAGAACGCGGCTTAGCACGCGCCGCCTTGCAAGCAGCGGCAGATGAATTGGAACATGAGATCGCGAAACGGACGATGGAACTGACGGAGGCTAATCAATCTATTGCTGTGAAATATGCCAAGTTAAAAGAAACAGAACAGCTACTGCGTGTAACGCAAAATGAGCTGGTGCAGGCGGGGAAACTCACCATGCTAGGCCAAATGGCAGCAGGTGTGACGCACGAACTCAATCAACCGCTGACGGCTATACGAGCATTTTCTGAAAACGCTGCCACGTTTTTAGAGCGCGGCGAACCGCACAGGGCACAAGAAAATTTGCGCATGATTAGTGCGGCAAGCGCGCGTATGGGCAGTATCATTTCGCAACTGAAAGGCTTTGGCGAGCGCAAGGAAAATGAACTGGATGACGTTGTATTATCTCAAGTCATCCAAAGCGCAGCGAAGCTCTTGGAAAACGATTTCGACACGCAAGAATGTGCACTTCATATCTTGGTAAGCGAAGAAGTGTCCATCAAAGGTGACGCCGTACGAATCGAGCAAGTATTAATCAATTTATTGAAAAATGCCCTCGACGCGTCAGAGAATGCGACCGAGAAATTAGTCACTGTAAAGCTTGAGAAACAGGAAAACAGCGCCGTGATTACGATTGAAGACCGCGGTGAAGGCTTGACCGACATGGTGGCGGCAAAATTGTTCGAGCCATTTTTTACGACCAAAGAATCGGGTAAGGGTTTAGGTTTGGGGCTGGCGATTTCCTCTTCCATCATACAAGCCATGAATGGAAGTTTGCTTGCAAAAAATCGTTCTGAGAATAATACTGAATTAGGCGCGATGTTTATCCTTACCCTACCGATAGCCTGACCTACCAAAAACCAAGCATGAAAGAAAACCAAGCAACTACTTTAATTGCGCAAATTGATGTCATCGTGGTTGAAGACGAAGACGCCGTGCGCCTAGCGACGCTACAAACATTGGAATTGGGCGGCTTTAAGGCAATAGGTTTTGCAACCGCCGAACAAGCCTTAGCAAACATTACCGCCGACTTTGGCGGCATTATCGTCAGCGACGTGCGCTTGCCGCAAGCGTCCGGCCTAGACCTTCTTGCGCAAGTCGTCACGCTTGATGCTGACTGCCCCATCATCATGATGACGGGACACGGGCACATAGAAATGGCGGTGGAAGCCATGCGCCAAGGTGCCTATGATTTTATTGAAAAGCCATTTTCTTCTGAGCGCTTGATCGCTTCCGTAAAGCGTGCCCATGAGAAACGACGCCTGGTCATTGAAAATCGTCGCTTAAAACAAGCCTGGACTTTGCATCCAGACCTGCCGCCACTCATCGGCCAATCACTAAGCATTGAGCAACTACGCAAACAAATTTCTATGCTGGGCAGTGTTACTGTTGACGTGCTGATTAATGGCGAGACCGGTACGGGCAAAGAAGTGGTGGCGCGCCATTTACACGCTGCTAGCGCTTGCAAAGGCCCATTCGTTGCGATTAACTGTGGTGCCTTGCCAGAGGCAATTTTCGAGAGTGAAATATTCGGACACGAAGCGGGCGCCTTCACCAATGCACAAAAAAAACGCATAGGGAAATTGGAGTTCGCTGATCAGGGCACTGTTTTTCTTGATGAAATTGAGAGCATGCCAATCGCGCTACAAATCAAAATGCTACGCGTGCTGCAAGAGAGAGAAATCGAACGCATAGGCAGCAATCAGATTATTCCGCTCAACTGCAGAGTCATTGCGGCGACCAAAGAAAATTTACTTGAGCTGAGCCAAAAGGGCTTGTTCCGTGCAGATCTCTATTACCGTCTCAATGCCGTACAAATTTCGTTGCCGCCATTACGCCAAAGACGCGACGACACTCCTTTATTGTTGGCGCAATTTTTTCAGTTTGCCGCACAGAAGTTTTCTCGTCCTCTTCCTGCATGGAGCGCCCAACAAATGCAAACTTGGCAGGCACAAGATTGGCCGGGCAATGTCAGGGAATTGGCGCATTTTGCTGATCGCTACGTCTTGGGCTTGGAGTCTGGCGACGCGACAAACCAAGCACCAAAGAGCGCGCTTTCTTTGGTTGAGGCAATTGATCAATTTGAACGCGAGATGATTCAGAAAACCTACGACACGCACGACGGCAATGTCGCAGAAACAGCACTTGCCTTAAATATGCCGAAAAAAACGCTTTACGATAAACTCAAGAAGTATCAAATCAACGCTAGCGCTGAAAATAGCAAACTTGCAGATCGACCTATGCTATGAATTGGATGAAGTTTTTATTGATCGCGACGTTCTTGTTTGCGACCACGCTTTCCCGCGAATGCGTGGCGCAAGAAGAACCAAGCAAGACGACAGAGAGCACGGAACCACAAACCCAAGCCATCGAAATTAGCGGCACCAAAGACCCGGATTGGAAACGCTATCGTGCCATGCTCAAGGGCTTAAATGCGTTTGACAAATATCATTCCCTTGCCCCCAACGCCACGCATAAATACATCTTGCGACCGCGCCAAGAAGGGGTTGAACTACAAGGTGTGAGCTTACGCTTGGCCTATAACGACATGAGTCTGCCGATTTCCATCGCCGAAGATGGCACGTTCAGTTTGCCGCGTGATGAACAAGCCCAGCAACAAGATGCCGAAGTGCTCATTAATCGAAAGAAGAACCTGTTTCGCTGGTGGCCGCATATCCGCAGCCCTGGGCTGCAAGCACACCAGCGCCGCCTTGGCGACTTGCGTCTCGAATGCCAAATTTTTTGGGCCGTGTATTACGACGACATTCCTTTCGTTGCCCGTAACCTCGTCAGCTTAATGGGCGGACCGTGTTCGACCTCAAAAGTTTTGTTGAGTTTTCCCGCCGATTTTCTTGGATTAGAACGTGCGACACTTGTGGACGGCGAGCGTCACGTCAAACTAAACATTGATGAGAAACAATCAGGATTTGCTGTACCGCTCGCCGACAAGAGCCTCAATGACGATGCATTGATAGAACTACATTACAAAGAGCAAGTTGGTCCCATTCGAATCAGAAACTATGCGGGCATGTCAGCGAGCGTAAAACTTTAACGTTTGATTTTTCGAATACCAAATAATTATTTATACAAGCTAGAGTATATTTTTTATCCGCTTATAAATAAAGCGCAGAAAAGGAAAATATTTACAATAAATGACGAGTATGTGTTTTTTATCGTCCGCCCGATACGAAGTTGCCGTCAAATTCCCCTAGTTTTCCGTGGTCAAGGTAGGTCATTGAAGTTTTATTCTAGTGACTTGCACCCGCAGCCAGCTTCACATCCCCTTTGCGATTGAGTGCCGTTTCTATCATGCACTCAACGCCTTGTTTCATCATCTCGAAAGCCATACTGGGCGCTTGAGGAAATTGAATCGCTTGGCTTGGCAAATACGGAATGTGTACAAAGCCTGCCTTTTCTATACATGAATGGATGTTTGCCAAGTGCATTAAACCAAAAAACACGTGGTTGCAGACGTAAGTACCTGCTGTTTGCGAAATTGCTGCGGGTATGCCCTGCTTTTGTAAGGACTGCATCATGGCCTTAATTGGCAAGGTGCTGAAATAGGCTGCAGGCGCGTCGGGAATAATCGTGTTGTCGATAGGCTGCGCGCCAGCATTGTCAGGAATACGCGCATCATCAATATTGATGGCGACGCGCTCTAAGCTCATTTCTGCCCTGCCACCTGCTTGCCCTAAACA
>CAYPNW010000058.1:0-4329 GCA_964411965.1 uncultured Burkholderiaceae bacterium | reverse complement strand
TGATGGCGACGCGCTCTAAGCTCATTTCTGCCCTGCCACCTGCTTGCCCTAAACAGATCACGATGCTTGGTTGTAGTTCACGCAGAGCAGCGTCGAGTAATTGCAGCGAAGTACCAAACTCACAAGGCAATTGACGGCTGATGATTTGCGCATTCTTACCTATCTTTATTCCGTCCAGCGACTTGGCGATTTCCCATGAGGGATTAATTTTTTCGCCACCAAAGGGGTCAAACCCCATGAGTAAAATTCGTTTCATGAGCTTTAAAATACGAAGAAGTAAATCAATAAAATATTGCAAATTAAAATCGCAATAGCAGTGGGAATTTGCGTCTTAATGACTAAGTACTTGTCTTTTAGCTCCAGCAAAGCAGCAGGCACAATATTGAAATTCGCCGCCATGGGCGTCATCAGCGTACCGCAATAGCCAGACAACATGCCAATAGCGACCAAAGCGGCGGGATTCGCATGATGCTGATTGATTAGAAACGGTAAGGCAATTCCCGCGGTCATAATGGGGAACGCCGCAAAGGCATTGCCCATCAACATGGTGAGGCCCGCCATGCCACAACAATACGTGATGATAAGTATCAAACGACTATCGGCTTGAATAAACTGACTTACCAAGTCTTGTATAGACTGCCCTGTCTTTGCCGCCACAAAGACACCGCCCAACATGGCCAACATTTGCGGCAATATCAACGCCCACCCAATCGCATCGACTAAACGTCGCGCTTCACGCACCGCACCTAATGGGGACTCGCGGGTCAGCACGCTAGCGTAAAACACAGCGCATAGACAGGCAACGCAAAGCGCCGTGAGGCTGACATTTTTTTGGTCTAAAACAAAGCTATCACCTAACTTCACGTCTTTGAGTAAGAGCGAAAATAAAATGGTAACGAAAGGAATCACCAGCGCAGGTAAAAAAACCTTATTCCCAATAACTGCCGTTATTTTCTCTATTTTCTCTGTACGATGAGCTTGTGTTTGTATTTGTGTGTGCGATTGAGTTTTATCGCCGATATTTTGGGCAAGTGTTTGCTCGGATTTACCTGCACCTAAAAAATTAAAGCCAGCAATCAAACTTAATAACAAGACGATTACGCCGGTTATTTGGTAGGTCAGGGTTTTTCCAAATACGAGCAACATGACGTCGCCAAACAAAAACGGGCACGCAAACAAAAACCAAAAAATCGCCGTTGTGAAGCGTTTTGGGTTGGAACGGTCGCGCAAATTAAAAGCGGCAATCAGCATCACGATTGCGCCTATCAAATAAAACACAAAGTCGATAGTAACTAGGCTACTCATGCGTTTTTCTCTTTCTGCAGCGCTTTAGCGATGGCCGCTTGTGCAGCGCGCCATGCAATGATCTCTCGCGCAATACGTGCGTCTAGCCGCGACAAGCGGAACAAATGAATCAGTAAGGCGCAAAACGCCGTCGGCAAACCCCACAAGCCTATATGAACCGGTTCTATGCCAACGATGCCGTTTTCTTTTAAGAATGACGACATGAGCAACACAGCACCAAACGCGATAAACACGTCTTCGCCAAAAAACAGCGCCACATTTTCGCAAGCAGCGGCGTGTGCCGCAATGCGGTCTTTCAGCTCTGGTGGCAAGTCACCGTGATCTTTATTCGCTGCGCCTTCTGCCATAGGCGCGAGCAAGGGTCGCACCGTTTGTGCGTGCCCGCCCAAACTCAGCAGACCCAGCGTGGCACTTATTTGGCGCACCACAAAGTACAACATGAGTATGCGCGAGGTTGTCGCCGCACGAAAACCAGCCACCCACGACTGCGCACGCGTGCGCAAGCCATATTTTTCTAGCAAACCGATGACAGGAATAATCAACAAAGTGCTGGTAAGTTGGCGGCTATTGAAGAATTTTTCGCCAAAAATTTCTAATAACTTCGCCGCGTCGATACCCACAGCGAGCCCCGTTGCTAATCCGGCGCTAGTGACAACAAGTAGTGGATTAAAGCGTAAAGCAAATCCAAAGATGATGATCGGGATACCGATTAAGGGTAGGTAGGTGATGAGCGACATTATTTTTCTCTTTTACTTTTGATTAATGCCAAACACGTGATTAAGCTTTTTACGCACTGCCAACTGAGCAAAGGTGTATTCCTCTCTCCAGCAAACTAGCACGTAATGCACGCGCCAAGTCCAGCGCGTGCGCGCCATCACCGTGTACACAGATGGTATCGGCATGTAATGAGACTTCTTCTCCAGAAATTGCGGTGACGCTGCCATGTTCAACGATATGCAAGGCTTGCCTAAGCGCGATTTCAGACTCAGCAATCACAGCACCCGCTATATCCCTCGAAACCAACTGTGCGTTTGCTGTATAGCGCCGATCTGCAAATACTTCTTCGGCGGTCGCCAAGTTAAGGCGCTGCCCCGCTCTGATCAATTCGCTTCCCGCTAAACCGACGAGGATCAAACGAGGGTCGATCGCATACACCACTTCAGCGATTAACTGCGCTAAGCCAGCATCACGTGCCGCTTGATTATACAAAGCACCATGCGGCTTTACGTGCTTGACGGTGGCGTTTTCTTGTTGCGCAATCGCACAAAAGTTTTCAATTTGCTGCCGTAAATTGCCTCGAAGTTCAGCAGGCGCGAGCTGCATTTCACGTCGGCCAAAATGTAATTTATCGGGAAAACTAGGATGTACCCCAATTGCCACGCCGTGTGTCTTTGCTGAGCGTATCGCACGCCGCATACTGTCGTCGTCTCCAGCATGTCCACCACAGGCTATATTGACTGAACTCACGCAGGCAATCAGTGCGTCGTCGCTATCGCCCCCTTCGCCTAAGTCTGCGTTGAGATCAATTGTTGAACGCAATGCACCATGCTTTGCCAAACTACCCATAGGCACTCCACTCGAAACGGTATAGCTCTTGCTGTAATTGCTTCTTCGCTGCCAGTGCACCCGCCACATCAGTCTCGACGAAAACGATTTTACGGCCAGCAGGTGCTTGGGCAAATTTCCACAAATCCGCTTCGATGACAGAAACAATTTTTGGATAACCGCCCGTGGTTTGTGCGTCGGCAAGCAACACGATGGGTTGCCCGTTCGCAGGCACTTGCACCACACCTGGTAACACAGCGTGCGAAGCCAGTTCATTTTGATTTTTTCGCTGCAACACCGGCCCTTGTAAACGATATGCCATGCGATTACTTTGGTTAGTAACTAACCATGCTTGCGACCAAAATTGCTCGCGTGAGGCGACATTAAATTCCTCATATTCGGGTCCAGGAATCGCCCGTATTGTTGGGGTCCATTTTGCATGCAGTGTGCCAATCGGTTTTGCCAAACTATGCGGCGCACCAAGTGGTAGCAGATCGCCCGCCTGCAGGCTGCGCCCTTTCCATCCGCCGAATCCTGCCTGTAAATCGGTTGCACGTGACTGCATCACTTCAGGCACATCAATGCCACCATCAATGGCGAGATACGCCCGCATGCCGCTTCGTGCGCCGCGCATCACCAGCCTTTGCCCTGCGCGCGCTTTGGTACGCCAATAAATGCTTTGCGGCTGCTCGTCTAGGCTGGATTCAAAATCAGCGCCGCAAATCGCAAACCATGCGTCACGCAGAAATTGCACCTCAAGGGTTCCTACCACCACTTCAAGTCCCGCAAAATGTGCAGGGTTTGCGACCAAGCGATTTGCCATCGCCAAGGCAGGCAGATCAAGCGCGCCCGCCCGCGCCACTCCCAAGTGGCGATAACCAGTGCGTCCTAAGTCTTGTACCGTGTTCTGTTTGCCAGCGCGCAGAATTTTTAGCATGGAGCGATGAAATTAATCTTATGTAAAAAAATCGTTGGCGATAAACTGCACTGTATCACCCGGCAAAAACAGCGAAGGCGCTGCTTTACTCACATCAAAACATCGAACGTTAGTGCGCCCAATGATTTGCCAACCGCCCGGGCTAGCTTGGGGATAAACGCCAGTTTGTGCACCGCCAATCGCAACCGATCCGGCGGGCACGCGCAAACGGGGTTCGGCACGACGCGGGCAATGCAATTGCTTTGGCAAATCGCCCAAGTAGGCAAAGCCCGGCTGGAAACCTAAAAAATACACGCTGTAAATGGTTTCGCTGTACATGCGAATCAACGATGAGACAGATAAGTTTGCATGTGCAGCCACGTCCTCTAAATCTGGCCCATCGACGCCGCCGTAGCTCACGGGTAAATCATAATGGCGCGGCGCATAGTCGCTTGCGCTGCTGTTACGCCATACCGACTGTAATTCGAGCAGCAACTGATCGCCACTGCATTTATCTGGATCAAAAATCAGCGTTAAATTATTCATACCGGGCACCGCATCCA
>CAYPNW010000057.1:5771-12323 GCA_964411965.1 uncultured Burkholderiaceae bacterium | reverse complement strand
AGTAAGGGAGATAGATAGGATCGAGGGAGATATTCAAGGTCTCACCAACGGCGAACGGCCGACTCATTTGCATTGCTGCAAAGCCGACTAAGGTGATGAGTGCTAAAACAAGGGGTAACAAAATCCAATCCCACCGATTCGGGCTGGTGAATTTTGAAAAACTCGCACGCCTTTGCAAGCTAAACAGCTCAAACATTAGTCGTATCCTTTAAAAAAGGAACTATGCGTTTTGTGCAATATTCAATTAACACGAACATCCCCTTGTCACGCGCGCCGCTGCCATTGCAAGCGCAAAAACACGCTACAAATCGCCGCGAATCAGATTTGCCTAGACAAACAAATCCGTCGGTGAGTAATAATTAATTTGGGGTGGTGACGCGAAAGTAAATGGAACATTTACTTCACAGTTATTTGACACCGCTACCCGCCAATTTTGTATTGGCCATGTAGCAGCGATAAGACGCATTTACATAGCCATGGTGTGGTCGAAATGTGTTCGACGACTATAACTGTCCACAGACTGTGCTCCATAAAAGAGAAGCCTGCACTGTAGCACAGGGGAAGTCGTGCGATCAATCAATTTGCGACCCAAGCTAGGCGTGCCGTAGGGGGTTTCGGATAAAACGTCGACAGATCTTGGACGTTTAAGGTTTGCTCAGCGCTAAACGTTTAGCTAAGTCTTGCGCAATACTTTTTTGTTCGTAATGCATTGCAAAGTCATAAGCTGTCATGCCAGCGTCATTGCGCGCTTCTAGATTGGCGCCTCTTTCGATCAAAACACTCACGGCCTTATTACGTCCACTGCTTACTGCCATCATGAGTGGCGTGGTGCGATTCGGCGAGATCGCGTCGATTTGTGCCTCGTGATCTAGCAAGTACGCAATGATTTCTGGTTGCCCCGCCGCTGCCGCGTAATGCAGTGCTGTCCAGCCAGAACGATGAACTTTGGCTCCAGCCGAAATCAAGTTTTTCACCGCATCAAAATTAGCGAGATAACTTGCCAGCATGAGCGCCGTATCACCGTTCGCTGCTCCAGCTTCAAGTTTGATCTCTGGGTGATGTAGGAGTGTGTTGAAGACGCGCATCGAGTTTTCACGCAAGGCAATCATTAAGGCCGTTTCGCCGCGCTCTACTTCAGTCGAATTTGGATCAATACCCCGTTGAAGCAATTGTGCGACACGCTTTTCATCGTTGAATTTAACGGCATAAATAAAGTCGTCATACGCGCCACCCCAGCTATAAGAGGTGAAGCTGCCCAAGACAAAAAATAGATTAATAGCCAGAAATCTCTTTGAAAAGGTCGAAAAAATCATTGCCAATTCTCCGTTAAAAAACTACTACAAAGCAGCTGTATGCCATCGAATTTAACATTGAGACGCACAAGCTTCTAAAAATATCACGAGCAAAAAACCATAGGCGACAAAGACAATATTCGGCTGCTCAGTTTAATTTACAAAAAAACGAAACTACGCAGCAAACTTGAATAGATCAAAGAAATTTTTCGAGGTCGTCGTTTGTACTTCGGTCACTGATACCCCTTTCAAATCGGCCAAAAACTCACCTACATGTTTTACCAATGCCGGTTCGTTCATTTTGCCACGGTGCGGCATCGGCGCCAGGTAAGGCGAATCCGTTTCGATCAAAATACGATCAAGTGGTAAGGCTTTTGCTACCGCCTGTAGGTCTTTCGCGCTCTTAAAAGTCAAGATGCCAGAAAAGGAAATATAAAAACCTAAGTCAACCGCAGCTAGTGCAACTTCCAGAGATTCAGTAAAGCAATGCATGACCCCTGCAACGCCTCCATCATTCACACCCGCGCCTTCGTCTTGCAGAATTTTGATGGTATCTTCGGCGGCAGCGCGGGTATGAATGATTAAGGGCTTGCGACAAAGGCGCGAGGCACGAATATGCTGCCGAAAACGTTCACGCTGCCATTCCAAATCACCCTTTAACCTAAAGTAATCCAAGCCTGTTTCGCCAATGGCAATAATTTTCGGATGTTGAGCAAGTTTGACTAATTGCTCGGCGCTAGGCTCTTCTGTGTTCTCATAATCTGGATGAACGCCAACGGAAGCAAAAATATGCGCATGTTCCTCTGCCAAAGACAAAACCTGATGAAAATCGGCCAAGTCAACGGACACGCATAAGGCGTGAGTGACGCCGTTGCGCTCCATATTTTCCAAAAGCTCAGGCATTTTTTCCGCTAATTCGGGAAAATTAATGTGGCAGTGAGAATCGATATACATAGGCTGAAAACACTAAAAAATAGGTGATCTGAAAAATGAAAGGCGGCGCATTTGCGCCCACCTACTGCGTCCATTTTTTATTTTTTTGCTTGAGAACCGATCAAATCAAGCACCGCCTGTGCAGAAAGGTGTGCCGTATCGCGCAGCAAGGATTGGTGCATATCTGTAAAACGTTGCTTCAAGTTCTCTTGTAATTGGTCGTCGTGCAATTGCTTCCAAATGGCGTCTGCCAAAGCTTTCGGCGTTGCTGCACTCTGCAAAAACTCTGGAACCAGAAATTCCTGCGCCAAAATATTCGGTAGCCCAACCCAAGGTTGATACCCCATACGCTTTAAAACTTGCCATGAAGCCTCATTCATTTTATATGCGATGACCATGGGTTTTTTGAAAAGGGCGACTTCAAGTGTTGCCGTTCCGGAAGCCACCAAAACGGCGTTAGAGGCGGCAATGGCAAGGTGCGATTTGCCTTCCATTAATAGAACAGGTACACCCTCTAGACGTGCCGCAACAACTAAGCGTATATATTCTGCACGTTGCCTTTGACCGACCATAGGTACCAGTATTTGCAAATGGGGGTCGTGCTCGCACAGAATTTTGGCGGCACCAATAAACGCTTCCGTATTATGTTTAATTTCTGATAAACGACTTCCCGGCATCACCACCACCACCGTGGCGTCGTGCTCAATGCCGAGCTCATCGCGCGCAGCACACATGTCGACCTGCATAGGAATCACCTCCGCCAAGGGGTGTCCAACATAGGTCACTGGGATACCAGCTTTTCGATAGATATCCGCTTCAAAGGGGAAAATCACCAACATCTGACTGACCGCTTCCGCAATTTTTTTTATTCTGCCACCACGCCAAGCCCAAATTGAGGGGCTGATGTAATGCATAGTCGGGATGCCAGCACGCTTGAGTTGACCTTCTAAATCAAGATTAAAATCTGGCGCATCCACGCCGATAAAAACGCTCGGTTTTTCCCGCAAGAGTTGCGCCAGCAACTTCTTCCTGATAGTCGATATTTCTCGGTAATGCAACAGCACCTCGAACAATCCTCTTACCGAGAGTTTCTCCATAGACCAATCGCTGACGAAGCCGTACTCCTGCATTTTTGGTCCACCAATGCCATGTATTAAGGCGTCAGGTAGTTCAGGACGTAGCCCCGCGAGCAAACGGCTCGCTAATAAATCACCAGAAGTTTCTCCAGCAACCATTGCAATTACCGTTTGATTTAACACTTGATTTGACTGAAATGTAGCGGCGAAATCACCGCAAAATACCGCGCGTGGTGGTATCTAGAAAAGCCCGCATCGTTTGGACATGCGCAGCTTCCACTTCGCTCAAGCTAAGAATAAAGTTATTCAATTCTATTTTCGCTTGATCTAGGCTGAGACCAGATTTATAGATCATTTTATAGGCTTGACGCAGCGCTGAAATCTGCTCCCGACTAAATCCACGGCGCTTTAAGCCCTCGACATTAATGCCGTGCGCCGCCGCTGGATTGCCATTCAATAAGATAAATGGCGGAACATCTTGCGTTAAACTGGTACTCATGCCAACCATGGAATGCGCACCAATTTTGCAAAACTGGTGGGTGTTGGAAAATCCACCCATAATCACCCAATCGCCAATATGCACATGACCCGCTAAGGCTGCGTTATTCGCAAAAATCGTGTGATTTCCCACTTGGCAATCGTGCGCGATGTGAACATACGCCATGATCCAATTATCGTTGCCCAAACGAGTCACGCCAACATCTTGTACGGTGCCGCAATTAAACGTACAAAATTCGCGGATGACGTTTCGATCGCCAATCACAAGTTGTGTAGGCTCGTTAGCGTATTTTTTGTCTTGCGGGGCAGCGCCAATCGAGGAGAATTGATAAAAGACGTTATCTTTTCCAATGCTCGTATGCCCTTCTATGACGACATGCGGTCCAATTTTTGTGCCTGAAGCAATTTGCACATGTGGGCCAATCAAAGAATATGCGCCAACCTCCACCGTGCTATCAAGTTGTGCACGTTGATCAACAATGGCGGTTGGATGGATCGACACTATTATTCCGCCGCTGTGTTATCAGCACTCGGCGCAGTTGCCTCGCGCAAGGTACACATTAATTCTGCTTCCACTGCTAATTGCCCATCAACCGAACCAGTCGCTTTGTACTTCCAAATGCCACGTGAATAACGCGTAATTTCGACTTCCATGCGTAATTGGTCTCCCGGTACCACAGGACGTTTAAAGCGCACCCCGTCAATGCCTAAAAAATATACGAGTGTATTTTCGTCAGGTTTTTGATTTTTGGTTAAGAAGGACAAGATCGCCGCCGTTTGCGCCATTGCTTCAATCATCAATACGCCGGGCATCACTGGCTTGCTCGGGAAATGACCATTAAAAAACTCTTCATTGGCTGTGACGTTTTTGATGGCGGTAATCCGTTTGCCGCTTTCCCAATCAAGCACACGATCCACTAACAACAGCGGATAGCGGTGAGGTAAATATTGCTTTATTTGCGTGATATCAAGACTATTCATAGTGGCTTTTCTGAAAACGATTTGATGGATTTTTCAAGATGACGCAGTTTATCGCGAAGACTAGAAAGATTGCGCAAAATAACCGCAGATTTTTCCCATTCTGCGTGTTTTGCCATTGGGTAGAACCCTGAATACTGGCCTGGTTCTAAAATAGATCTCGGAATAAGCGTGCCTGGTGAAATGTGCACATGATCGACGATGGTTAAATGCCCTGCGATCATTGCGGCACCGCCAAAAGTACAATATTTGCCAATCTTTGCACTGCCTGCGACGCCGACACAACCCGCCATGGCTGTATGCGCACCAATGTGGCAATTGTGACCAATTTGAATCTGATTATCGAGTTTGACACCTTCTTCAATAATGGTATCTGCGAGTGCCCCTCGATCTATGCAGGTATTGGCGCCAATTTCGACATCATCACCGATCAGAACACGCCCAGTTTGTGGGATTTTAATCCACTTGCCTTGCTCGTTCGCAAAGCCAAACCCGTCTGCACCAATCACTGCCCCGGCATGCAAAATGCATCGCTTCCCAATCTCGCAATAGTCATACACTGTAACGTGGCTATGCAAAAGGCTACCAGCACCAATCACAACACCCCGTCCAATCACGACGCCTGCTCGTACAACAACACCTTCTTCGATTACCGCGCCCGCTTCAATCACAGCATGCGGTCCAATGGATGCGCGTGGGCTGACTGAGGCGTTTGCATGAACAAAAGCGGTGGGGTGAATGCCAAACTCTTCTTTAGGCGCATTGAGATCGAAAAAATACTGGGCTGCGTGCGCAAAATAAACATAAGGATGCGGAGTAATAATGCGGGCGCCAGTGTAAGTTTGACCGATTGCTTGATCATCTACCTCAGATAAAATTAAGGCTGCCGCAACGGAGCTGTTTGCTTCCGAACGAAACTTCGCGTTCGATAAAAAACTCACCTGATCAGCTTTTGCGTCCACAAGAGGGGCGATTCCAACCACCTCAATGTCTGGGCTACCAATTAAATGACCGCCAAAGCGGTCAATCAATTCGCCCAACTTTACGCATTTAACTTCCATAGATTACTTTGCTAGCGCTTTAAGAACCTTATCGGTGATGTCTATGCGCGGGTTATAGTACACAGCATCTTGCAAAACAACATCATACTTTTCTGCTTCGGCAATTTGCTTCACTATCTTGTAAGTACGGTCACCTATGGCTGATATTTCTTCGTTTTTTCGTTGGCTCACGTCTTCGTTAAAAATACGTTGCTTCCGTTTGAATTCTTGATCAAGTTCAGTCAACTCGCGTTGTCGCTTAATCCGGTCAGAGTCGGAAATAACAGACGCATCTTTGTCTAATTTTTCAGCCAGAAGCTTGATCTTTCCAGCCATATCAAGCAGTTCTTTGTTGCGCTTGGAGAACTCTTGTTCGATTTTTGCTTCAGCCTGTTTTGCCGGATTTGATTCGCGCATGACGCGCTGCGGGTCAAAAATCGCAACGCGTGTTTCTTGCGCATGGATAGCACTAGTACTTAATACGCTAATCAAGCCCACCATCAGACTTAGAAATAATTTGGACATAGGTTTCATTTGACTCAAAATAATCTCCATGAAGCGAAACAATAGCGATTAAAAACTATTTCCCAACTGGAATTGGAACTTCTGTGTTCTATCTTCCGGCTTAGCGTTGAGCGCCTTACCGATACTTAGTTTCAAAGGCCCAACTGGTGATATCCAACTAATACCGATACCGGCAGCATACCTCAAATCCTTTGCCCTGACGCGTTGACC
>CAYPNW010000057.1:0-5671 GCA_964411965.1 uncultured Burkholderiaceae bacterium | reverse complement strand
GAAATTGTACGTTGTTGTTTGCTCGTGTTCAGATCAATGCCTATCGTGTCACCGCTACCGAATGCGTTGGTCTGCTGAATACCGGCAGTCAACGAAAGTTTTTCTTGGCTTGAGTAACCAGCACCAACCAAAATGTTGCCAGTGGCTTTCTCCGTCACAGTTAAATTAACGTCTACCTGATCAACGCTGGTTGGTACTTCAGGGGTTTCTATCGTGACTTCTTTAAAATAAGAAAGGTGATCGACACGGTCTTTTGAGACCTTAATTTTGTCACCGTCATACCAAGAACTCTCAAACTGACGGAACTCGCGCCGTATGACCTCGTCACGCGTTTTCGTATTGCCACCAATATTGATCCGGCGTACATATACGCGTTTGCCGGGGTCTACAAAAACCGTAAATGCGACTTCCTTCTTTTCTTTATCGAGCAAAGGGTTGGCATTGACGTTCGCAAACGCGTAACCAAAATTACCCATACGCTCTGATATACGCTTCGTACTTTCTGTAAGAAGCGCAGCGTTATAAATATCACCTTTTCTCAAAAGGAGCAGAGAGCTTAATTCAGCACCCCTGCCAAATGTTTCGCCTTCTAGCTTTATGTCGGAGATCTTATATTTGTCACCCTCGATAATATTGATGGTGATGTAGATGTCTTTCTTATCGGGCGAGATCGAAATCTGTGACGATTCAATCTGCATTTCGAGATATCCGCGATTTTGATAGAACGAACGAATATTTTCTATGTCGCCCGTTAATTTCTGCTTTGAATATTGATCCGCTTTGGTATACCAACTAAACCAAGTTGGTGTATTCAGCGCCATTAACTCACGCAGCTCGCCGTCGGAAAAATCCTTGTTGCCAATAAAGTTGATTTGCGCAATCTTCGCAATATCTCCTTCGTCAACCGCAAAAGTTACATTTACGCGATTGCGCTCGATCGGCGTGATCGTTGTGGTAATTTGCATGCCGTACAAACCACGCGACAAATATTGCTTCTTTAGTTCTTGCTCAGCGCGATCCACTGTCGCCTTATCGAAAATCTTCGTCTCACCAACACCAATGTCTTTGAGCGCTTTTACCAACAAATCTTTTTCGAATTCTTTTGTGCCAGTAAAATCCACTAAGGCAATAGTAGGTCGCTCTTCAAGCAGAACGATCAAGACGCCATCTTGAACCTCGATCTGTACGTCTTTAAAAAAACCTGTGGCATAAAGTGTTTTGATCGCTGCAATACTCTTTGCATCATCAAATTTCTCACCGACTCGAACCGGCAAATAACTAAAAACAGTACCCGCCTCCGTTCTCTGCAGTCCTTCCACCCGAATATCTTTTACAACAAATGGTTCTACCGCTAACGCGTGTCCTGAACAAAGAGCTGAGGCTGCCAATGCAATAACGTGACGACGCAAAGAAGGCAAGGTAAGTTTCTCGATTTGTAATTTCATTGGTTATTATTCGTATTCAATAGTGCTACTAGGACGACTTCGATGATGTTTTTACTGCCATGGCAGGTCATCAAACCGACTATTATGACATCAGTCTCACAAGGTCATTAAAAAACGCAACTGCCATCAAACTCATCAACAGTACGACACCTACTTTTTGTGCCATCAGCGCGACATACTCTGGCAGGGGTTTTCCCATTAAAACTTCCATCGCATAATACAACAAATGCCCTCCATCTAGTACGGGGATAGGCAGCAAATTCATGACGCCAAGACTGATACTGATTAGCGCAATGAAATTCAAATACACAATGAGGCCTTTACGCGAGGTTTGCCCAGCATAATCGGCGATCGTAATGGGACCGCTAATGTTTTTCCACGAAACCTGCCCGATGACGATATTTCCCATCATTTTCACGGTGAACAAACTGGAATCCCAAGTATTAGTCATGCCTTTCGCAAACGCATCAACAGGCCCCAACTCTTGCACGACAAGTTCAGGATTGGCAACCAGCTCAGTGCCAATACGCCAAGTTTCCTTACCGCGTTCGAGTTTCATTTCTGGCGTTACGTCCATCTCAAATCCTTGAGACCCGCGCTGCACAAAGAAACGCAAAGTTTTTCCAGCTGACGCCGAAATAACTTCGATCAATTGACGTCCGTCTGCTATTTCGATAGCACCAATTGCCAAGATCTGATCCCCCGCTTTTAAACCTGCCTGGGCGGCGGGACTTCCCTCGACAACCTTTGCGAAAATTGCTGGAGGCGCGGCAAAAGAAAAACCTAACTTCGATGTAAAGTCACCGTTCCATTCTTTTTCCTCGATGGCACCCAGCGGCAAATCGATATCCAATTGCTCAGTGTTTCCGTAACGCTTTGCACGTTTCACGGTGAGACGGGCAACATCACCTTGCAAGCCGATCTGCGCGATTAGTATGCGAAGTTCCATAAAACTACTGACCGGCTTGCCATTGACGCTGATCACGATATCGTCTTGGCGCAGTCCGGCGCTATACGCGACTGAATGTGCGGCAGCATCTGTTACTGGCACGCGAATTTTTGAACTCGGTTCTGGTACACCGTACAAATAAATGCCGAAGAAGACAAAAATCGCCAAAATGAAATTGGCAATAGGGCCAGCAGCGACGATGGCAATGCGCTTCCAAACTGACTGCGCAGTGAACTCTCGATTTACATCTTCCGGCGCGATTGCCACGCCTTCATCGCGCTTGTCCAACATTTTTACGTAACCACCTAGAGGCAGCAAGGAAATTGCCCACTCTGTTTGGTCTTTACCCATTTTTTTGGCATAAATTACTTTTCCCATGCCTACAGAAAAGCGCAAAATTTTAACGCCGCACCAACGCGCGACGAGATAATGCCCAAGCTCATGGATCGTCACCAGCACACCCAAGGCCAGCAGAAATGGAAAAATATCGGTTAACTTCATATGGCGTGGATTAAAGAACTTGTATATGCGCGGGCAGCACGATCAGCGTTGAACACGTCTTCAATGTCGTCAATGTTGACCAAAGCTAAATCGTCCATGACTTTGGAAAGTAATTGATCAATCATCCGAAAGCCTATTTTTTTGTCCAAAAACGCTTGGACAGCAATTTCATTACTCGCGTTCAAATTAATTGAGGCAGATTGCCCTGCCGTGAGGGCTTGGTAGGCAAGTTTCAGACAAGGGAACCTCGCAAAATCAGGCGCGTGGAAGTTAAGCTGCATCACTTTGGTCAAATCAAGGTGTCCCACACCTGCGTCGACACGTTCAGGGTAAGCGAGACTAAAAGCAATTGGCGTTCGCATATCAGGATTACCAAGTTGCGCAAGTACCGAACCATCTGCATACGAGACCATAGAATGGATCACGCTCTGCGGGTGGATGACGACGTCGATATGTTCTGCGGGCAGGCCAAATAACCAATGCGCTTCAATCACTTCTAAACCCTTATTCATCATGGTCGCAGAGTCGACTGAAATTTTTCGTCCCATCACCCAATTTGGATGTGCTACCGCTTGTTCTGGCGTGACATCGTCGAGGGTATTTAAAGGGCGTTGCAGAAAGGGGCCACCAGAGGCGGTCAAAATAATCTTGTGAACTGCTTGGCGTGCGCAATTTCGGTCAAACGACGCTGGCAAACATTGAAAGATAGCATTGTGTTCGCTGTCGATCGGCAGCAAGGTCGCAGCATTGGCATTGACTGCATCAATAAATAGCTGCCCAGACATCACGAGCGCTTCTTTATTGGCCAGTAAAACCTTCTTCCCAGCCTTTGCGGCTGCGAGCGTGGGCGGCAATCCTGCCGCACCAACAATGGCCGCCATGACCGTATCGCAAGCGCTTGCGCTTGCTACATCGCATAAAGCAGCGGCACCGAATAACACTTCCGTCTTGAGTTTTTTTTCTTGAAGTAAAGCGCGCAAAGCCTGAGCCGCCGCCTCACCACCAACAACAGCAAGCTCAGGTGTAAACTGCGCACACTGCATCGCTAATTTTTCAACTTGCGTATTCGCTGTTAAAGCAAACACACGATATTTATCCGGGTGCCGCGCAACGACATCTAAAGTCGACACGCCGATCGAGCCAGTGGAGCCCAAAATACAAAGAGACTTTTTCATGTTAATTTTTGCTTTGTTCGATTTTGGCTATGTCTATTCGTAAATTTAGTAACAACGCGGACTCACGATTTATTACACGGCGTGCTTGGAAAAAAATAATAAAAACTGGGAGTATATTAAAAAATAGCATCCTGAACGTTTTTAAATAAAGCACATATAAAATATACAAATAGCAGTATGTCTAAATAGATTAAACCAAATCGCTTAAAAAAACCCTGCGCGCAATGGCGTGCTGTACGCGATCAGAAAATCGATCAGCATAATCAAAGGCAGCACAGGAATTAAGGCGTCAATTCTATCTAACACACCACCATGCCCGGGCAAAAGCGCGCTGCTGTCTTTTACATTGGCACGCCGCTTAATGAGTGACTCAAACAAATCACCCACTACACTTGCGGCACACAAACCGGTCATCGCCAACAGAAAACCAAACCAGCCAAAGCTATGTTGAATTTGCGTTGGTAATGTTTCCGACAGTATTGGGAAAAAAGTGCATGCGCCACCAACAAGGAGAACACACAACCAACCGCCAAGTGCACCTTCCCACGATTTTCCGGGAGAAATGGTGACAGCCAGTTTGGTGCGGCCAAAAGCTTTCCCAAAAAAGTAAGCACCAATATCCGCGATCCAAACCACCGCCATTGCGGAAAAAAAATACAGCGACGACCGCGAAAAAAGCGCGCTCATAGCGAGAAAACAACCAAAAATGGTGACACCATAAACGCTACTCATTAAGGCAGCGCCCATCCCCTGCTTACCTGGCGCGTAAAAATGCAATGCTGGCACGAGAACCAACAACCAAAGTCCAACGCAGACGCAAAAAAGCAAAAACATCGTACTCGGTGCGGGTACATCGGCACGCAGGTTGAGGTATAAAAACATAAAAGACCAAGCAGCAGCCATCACGATTGGCGCAGGCTTTTTGAAGAGCCGTTGGTTTTCCCACATAGCGGCGCAAAGAAAGATCGCCGCAATCATCGTAAATGCCAAGTAAGAACCGGAAATCAACACCGGCAGCAAGATAGCGAGGAGCGCCAGCGCTGTAATCACGCGTGTCTTTAGCATAAGTTTGCTCGATTCAAAGGCTGTGAATTGTGGGGGAATTACGTAGATCCAGGCGCTTCAATCTGCGCACTTGTGCGACCAAAACGCCGCTCACGCTTTTGATAGGACTCGATCGCGAGTGTAAGCGCACTGGCATCAAAATCTGGCCAAAAAGTATCGGTGAAGTAAAGTTCACTATAGGCCAATTGCCAAAGCAAAAAATTGGAGATGCGTGTCTCACCACCAGTGCGGATAAACAAATCCGGCTCGGGCGCGTAAGACATCGATAAATACGGGGCCAATTGATCTTCGTTCAACGCAACGTCAAGTGGAAAATCTTTGCGCAGGCGATTGACTGCTTGCATGATGTCCCAGCGCCCACCGTAATTGGCGCAAATTGTCACCGTCAGCCCTTGATTGCCCTCAGTCTTAAGCTCTGCAGCATGAATCATTTTCTGCAACGCCTCGTCAAAACGGGATAAATCGCCCACCACTTTGAGACGAATGTCATTGGCATGCATTTTGGCCACTTCTTTTTCTAAAGCAGTGACAAACAA
>CAYPNW010000056.1:0-12468 GCA_964411965.1 uncultured Burkholderiaceae bacterium | reverse complement strand
GCTGAAGAGTCACAAGAGGTATCAGCGGCAATCCATCGCTTAATCAATCTGCGGAAAATCGGTGCGAAACGCTGCGGTAAAAATTGCACATACCGCTGAGGATTGAGCAAAATTCCACACCGATATTGCGCTAGGTCGCCCTGCCATTCCAGCGCTTTGCACATACCACGGCGCTGTCGCAAAAAAAGCATGGAAACCGGGCAGGGTCGGACAGCGCAGCAAACACCACAGCCGTTGCAAGGCGCGCCAAATGGGGGTTTCTTTGGCGCTGCGCGGCTCAACCAAATTATTTCTTGATGGTCCATCGGTCGCGCCGTGTTTAGGGGAAAATTCTAATGCGAAGGTTTGCCGATCAGCGAACGAACCAACTTCCACAGCAAGCCCAAAATGATGGGAACAATCGCTGCGCCAACGCCAACTAAAACGATGGTGTTGAGGTTTTCCTTAACAACCGGGATATTGCCGAAATAATATCCACCTAAAACAAGCGACAATATCCAGATTAACGCACCTAACACGTTATAGAATTGGAATGTTTTATGGTTCATTTCAGAGAACCCAGCAACAAAAGGGGCGAAGGTCCGTACCAAAGGAATAAAGCGCGCCAACACCACCGTTTTACCACCGTGTTTTTCGTAAAAATTATGGGTTTTTTGTAGTGCCGCTCTATCTAGCCAGACATAATTTTTTTGCATGATCTTGATGCCTACCGATCTGCCTATCCAATAATTCACGGTGTTGCCCAAGATAGACGCCGTGACTAATAAGGCAATCAAAATACGCGGATCCATTGAGCCGTTTGCGCTAAATGTGCCTGCAATGAAAAGTAATGAATCCCCCGGCAGAAACGGGAAAATAACGAAAGCTGTTTCACAAAAAATAATGGCAAATAAGACGACATAGACCAGCGTGCCGTAACGATCGATAAAGACGCCTAACATTTTGTCGACGTTTAAAATCAGATCAAGTAGTTGCATCAAATCCATAATTCTCCTCGGTAGCGGCGCCATAATACACCATGAACAGACCGCTGTAGCAGCCGCTTAGCAGTCACTTAGCAGGCTATAATTACGAGATGCAAAGTACTCAACAAAACCAACGCAGTATCCTCGCCCTGCCCGATCATTTAATCTCGCAAATTGCCGCGGGCGAAGTGGTTGAACGTCCCTCCGCTGTCGTCAAAGAATTGTTAGAAAACGCCTTAGACGCGGGCGCCAGCAGCATCACGCTGCGGCTAGAAGAAGGGGGTATCAAACGCATTGCGATCACCGACAACGGCCGCGGCATACCAGCCGATCAGTTACCCCTAGCGATTGCGCGGCATGCCACATCAAAAATCGCTTCGTTAGAAGAATTAGAGAATGTGTTGACCCTAGGCTTTCGCGGCGAGGCGCTGGCCTCAATTGCCTCAGTGGCTGTGCTGAGCCTCACCACACGCACGGCGGAAGCTCCCCATGCGTGGTGCATCGAGAATGGCGCTGTCACCCCCGCTTCTGGCGCGCAGGGCACAACTGTTGACGTGCAAGACTTGTACTACAACACGCCTGCACGACGTAAATTTTTGAAATCAGAACAAACGGAATTTGGCCACTGCGCGGAGGTTGTGCGGCGCATAGCATTAGCGCGCCCCGATGTGACTTTCTCCGTGTCACACAATGGCAAGGTGATTGACCATTGGGCCGCGAGCGCAATTGACAAGCGCAGTGCGACCATACTTGGTGACGCCTTTGCCACTGCCCGTATCGCCGTTGATGAGATGGCGGGTCCGTTGCGTTTGCATGGCTTTATTGGCTTGCCAACCGCATCGAAAGGACGCGCCGACGCCCAATTTTTTTACGTCAATGGGCGCTTTGTGCGCGACAAGCTTCTTACCCATGCAGTGCGCGCCGCCTACCAAGATGTTTTGCATGGCGACCGCTACCCTTCTTACGTGATCGCCTTAGACCTTGCGCCTAGCTTAGTTGATGTGAATGTCCATCCTTCAAAAATCGAAGTGCGTTTTCGCGACAGCCGCAGTGTGCATCAGTTCGTTTTTCACGCTGTGCAGCGTGCATTAGCGCAAACATCAGCTACCGCGCACGGCAGCGTGCCCGCGCCAACCACGGCTGATATTGGCACGCTCGCGCCGCAATTTGGCTCGGCTACGAACCGTTGGAATGGTGGAGAGCAAAGCAGTTTTGCACAAGCTTTTGCGCGGCCAGCAAGCTACTCCAGCGAGAATTATTATCAGCCCAAGCGAACGCTCATTGGTGGAATTGCACAAGAGACTAGCCAATACGGTGCCTTGTTCCAATCGAATGAAACAAATCAACAAGGGCTTTCCAGCGACCTCGGAGCTCAACCCAGCGAGCAAACCAACGACGAATTTCCTCTTGGTTTCGCCTTGGCACAATTACACGGCGTCTACGTCTTAGCGCAAAATCGACAAGGCCTTGTTTTAATTGACATGCATGCAGCGCATGAACGCATTTTGTACGAGCAGTTGAAAACGGCACTCGACGCTGAGAGCCTGCCAGTGCAAGCGATGCTGATTCCCGTCACGTTTTATGCCGATGGCGTTGAAGTCGCGACAGCCGTGGAGAATCAAGCTGTCTTGCAATCATTGGGTTTCGATATTTCAGCCTTATCACCCACCACGCTGGCCGTGCGCAGTGTGCCCAGCCTACTCAAGAACGCAGACGCGCAAACGCTGGCGCGCGATGTCTTACGTGACCTCCGCGAATTTGGCGGCTCTCGCGTGCTAATTGATCGACGCAATGAACTCTTGGGCACCTTGGCTTGCCATACTGCCGTTCGTGCGAACCGCCAGCTCACGGTGATTGAAATGAATGCATTGCTACGTCAAATGGAACAAACCGAACGCGCTGACCAATGCAATCATGGTCGGCCAACTTGGGTGCAATTGGGTCTAAACGACTTGGATCGTCTTTTTTTGCGCGGCCAGTAGCCTCGTTTTCACATATCTTCTTCATACCAACTGTGTCTGCAGACGAAAAAATCATCGCCATCATGGGCCCCACCGCCTCCGGAAAAACCGGTGTTGCCTTGGCGTTGGCGCAGCACATGCCGATTGAAATCATCTCGGTTGACTCCGCCCTCATCTATCGTGGCATGGACATCGGCTCGGCAAAACCCAGCGCCGCTGAGCAGGCCAGCGTCACGCACCACCTGATCGATATCATCGAACCAAATCAAAGCTTTTCTGTTGCACAATTTCTCGCTGCCGCGACACGATTGATTGCTGAAATCCGCCAACGCCAGCGCATCCCTGTATTCGTCGGCGGCACGATGATGTACTACAAAGCCATGTTGGATGGCCTTGGCAATCTCCCGCAAGCTGATGCAAAAATACGCGCCGAATTAGATGCAGAAGCCTTGCAATTCGGCACGCCATTTCTGCACCAACGCCTAGCGCAACTTGACCCGATCACCGCTGAAAGGCTCAAGCCAAATGACAGCCAACGCATACAACGCGCGCTCGAAGTCATCGCCATCACCGGCAAACCCATGTCGCTTTTGTTTGCTGAGCAAATTAAGACCAACGCGATCGATAAGCTTTTCTGCGTTTCGTTAGAACCATCTGACCGCGCGGTTCTACATCAACGCATAGAAACCCGATTCGATACCATGCTCGAACACGGTTTCATGGACGAAATGCAAAGCTTACGCGCGAGAGGTGATCTCAATCTCACCATGCCTTCCATGCGCTGTGTCGGCTATCGGCAAGCGTGGGAACATTTAGATGGTGACTACGATTACAGTACGATGCGCGAACGAGGCATTATCGCTACCCGACAACTCGCCAAACGGCAAATGACTTGGCTACGATCAATCCCGCAACGAAGCATCATTGATTGCAATTTGCACGACGCGGGACAGCGAGCACTGGCGCTTTGTTTAGAGAATGCACTTTAAAAAATCGATCTATCGCCCTGATAAAAAAGAAAGCAATTCGACAAGATTCGACCAATCTAACGATGCCCTTGCGTCGAATATCACCTGCGGGATAGGTGACCTAGCAAAGCAGCATGCCAACTTTGAATTGACAGCGCAACGCATTAATGGCAAAATCTAGGGCTATTTTGGTGATATAGCTCAGCTGGTTAGAGCACAGCACTCATAATGCTGGGGTCGGTGGTTCAAGTCCACCTATCACCACCACCATTTCGTTCTAGGGCATCCGAAAACGTACACAAAACCCGCTTCTAGCCTAGTGCTCAAGCGGGTTTTTTGTTCTCTGAGGGATTTTAACGTTCGTTGACATCCAGACTTTTTATCAGTACCTTTGGCAGTACACACTGCCGCAGCCCAAAAAGGTACTGACAAAAATGCCAAAACTAGCCACTCCCCTAATTGATATACAAGTGCGCAATGCGAAAATCGACAAAAATAAAGACTATCGATTGGCTGATGGCGGCGGCTTATACCTGCTTTTAACTAAGGACGGTGGCAAGTATTGGCGCATGGACTACCGCTTGTATGAGCGGCGCAACACTCTCGCCTTTGGAAAATACCCTGATGTTTCGCTAGCAAATGCCAGAGATCAGCGCAAAGCTGCGCGTGACCTCATAAATAAAGGAATAGACCCCGCTCAAGCCAAACGCATCGAAAATCATACAAAGGCGACCGCGAATGCCAACACTTTTGAAGCTGTCGCCCGCGAGTGGCATGCAAACAAGTTGGATTCGTGGCAAGAACGTACTGCGACAAATATTTTGCATCGCCTTGAAAAAGACGTTTTCCCACTCATAGGTAAGTACCCTATTGCAGAAATCAAAGCGCCAGTAATGCTAGACGTACTGCGCCAGATAGAAAAACGCGGTGCAGTCGATATGGCAAAACGCCAAGGACAAGTCTGCGGCCAAATCTTTCGTTACGCAATCGCATGCGGCAAAGCCGAGACTGATCCAGTGCCTAGCTTGCGCGGCGCGCTAAAAGCAAACCCCAAAGGGCACCATGCGGCAATCACAGCGGATGACCTTCCCGAATTCTTGCGCGCCTTGCAAAAAATTGAAGGTCGCATGTACATCCCTACTAAGGTCATGTTCAGATTAATGATGCTTACATTTGTTCGCACAAGTGAGTTAACGACCACCGAATGGGCAGAAATCGATCTTGAGAAGGAAGATTGGGTAATACCTTGGCAACGCATGAAAATGGGAAAAAAGAAGATCAACCCACGTAAAGTAGATCACCACGTCTTTTTACCACGTCAAGGCTGGGAATTACTGCGCGAACTATACGTCATCACTGGAAACAATAAATACTTATTCCCAAATACAAGAGATCACGAGAAACCGGCGACCAATTTCGGCATTCTGGCGGCTTTAAAGCGTATGGGTTATAGCGGCAAGATGACCGGACATGGATTCCGATCACTAGCGATGGGCGTGATCAAAGAGCGCTTGAACTATCGTCACGAAGTCGTTGATCGTCAACTTTCCCACGCTTCAGGCGATACCTATGGTGAAGCGTACGACCGTGCGATGTTTCTTGATGAACGCAAAGTCATGATGCAAAACTATGCGGACTACTTAGACAGTGCAGCTAGCGGCAAAGTCATTATGGGTAAATTCGGCAAGGCGGCTGCTTGAAATTGTTAGAAATGCGGGAACTAGAAATACAGGCGGTACCTTAAGGGGGACATCACATGGCGTATTTTTTTACAACGAGCAGGCAATTAGTAAGAAATCGCATGGCCGCGGGGAACGAGCTTGTTTCAAGCAAGTTGCTTCACGCACGGTATGCAAAAACTACAAACAAATACTTCATCGCATGGGTAACACCTCGCGAAATCGCGGTGTTACCGCCAGATCATCCGAAAAATACTGAATGTAATTGGTTAGAGGGTTCCCAATCAATTGAGGAAGCAATCGAATTCATTGAATCCGGTCATTATGCAAAAGGTTTAAGTTTTTCTCTTAACATGTCCGCCTTGGACGAAAAGAGCAGGGACTCACTATTGAAAGAGAAACGATTAGCCGATGCACTAGAAGAATTAACTGGGCTTTTTTTATCGACACCCATCAATCATGCTGACGAACCTTCAAAGGCAGAACTCGACATTGAACGAAAAAAATACGAGCGCATCAAGGCTATTGTTAATGAAAATGGATTGAAAAGTGAAGAATTTGGCGGCATGTTTGACGCTCAAAAGACCGCAGACTTGTTTTTGCGACTTGAAGAAAAAGCTTTCAAGTTTATTAAGGCACCATATTTAATGGCGCAAACAACCAAACCGGTCGAGGCGGGAGAATTACTTAAACACCACCTTTTCGATCATAAAAATTTGGTCAAAAACATTGGCATAACGCGTACAGAAATTGCCGTAGATGCTGCAAAGTCTGCAGTTGCCGCATCAAAACTTGAAGTCGCAGCAAGCGGTGGTGCAGCTCAAAAAGCAAAGGGTGAAAGATGCAAGCAAAAAACCATTCAACTATTCGAAAAATTTATTGATGGCAGCGGTAAAGATAGAGCTAAGTACCTCGAAGACTGCTTACAGGACGTAAATGAAATTACAAAACAAGTTCTGGACTTCGCATATACGACGGACAATTTAAGACACTATATCTCTTCTGGGACGACCCAACCGAAAAAATGGATTATCGCTTACTTGAAATCACGCGATGAATATCCGTCGCCCAAAAAAAAGGAAGAAAGCCTAACAAATAGAGCAACCAATGCAATCTAAGCTTAGCCCAGAGTTTTCATCTAAGCTTGGAGCATAGCTAAATCCCACGGTAGCAAATAAGCTTTCTACGAACCCAGAAACCCTTCTGGACACAAACTTCGTAGAGGTTATTATGCAAAATCAAATCAGCAACACGTCCAAGCAAAAGACCCAATATTCCGAAGCTTTAAAAAATGCTTTAGCAAAAAAACGCGACACCGGCCAAAAACGCGTTCTCCGGCTCAAAGACATAACGAAGCGCGTCGGCATTTCAAAAACCGCCATTTATCAACTCATCAAGCAAGGTGATTTTCCACAATCATTTTCACTGGGAGGGCGAATGGTCGCTTGGCTTGAAACTGATATAGAAGCCTTTATCGAAAGTCGTCTCGCACAATCGATCCAAGGGTGAGCTTGACATGACAATCGCAGATAGAGCAGGCCACCAGAATCGAGGTGACAAGTCAACGAACGATGTTCATTTCCTAAGAATCAAAGGACTAAGCCAAAAGACCACACGGTCAAAGAGTTTAGATTTAGTTATACCCCGCGTGATGGGGCACAATTTGCGGGAGGTCGTCGCAGACCTTGGCGTAAGAGAAGGTAGCCACATCGATCCAACTCGCACCAAAAATAATGTCATCCTACGCGGCGGCGATACTACCCAATCTGTCCACTCTACCGCCCAATCGTTGATGCAAAATGTCACTGTAACCAAGTGGCGTAAGGACACCATCAAAGCAGTAGAACTAGTTTTTAGCTTGCCAAGCGCATCAAGAATCGATCCACAGAATTATTTCGAAGACTCGGTGAAGTGGGCAGAAAAATACTTTGGTGTCCCATTACTAAGTGCCGTGATTCATTTAGATGAAGACGCGCCCCACTGCCATGTGATTTTAATCCCTATTGTTGATGGGAAATTATGCGGCAGCAAAGTTATGGGTAATTCAAAGCGCATTTTTGCTATGCAGGAGGATTTCCACAAAAGCGTTGCCAAGTTGCATGGCCTTGCACGCCAAGCACCACAGAGATATCTAAGTGCTTCAATTAGACGCGAGGCAATGGACATGGCACTGAAGGCTTTGGAAGCGACTAGTGGGCTTCAAAGCGAAGTTTTGCGCATCTTGGTAGAAGGACATCGAAGCAATCCTGAAAGGCTGTTGCAATCGTTGGGTTTAGCAATGCCGAAGCAAAAAATCAAAGGTACGTTCGTCGATATTATGATCAGGCCGTGCAAACCAGAGAAGGCGAAGCAATTCAGCAAACTAGCGCCTTTTGGAGTCGAAATGCCAATGCCTATAGACGTTGAATTACTAATGCCTATAGAAGTTGAAACACCAATGCCTATAGAAGTTGAAACACCAATGCCTATAGAAGTTGAATTACCAATGCATATAGAAGTTGAATTACTAATGCCTATAGAAGTTGAAGTGCAAATGCCTTTAGAAATAAATCGACAAATCGCTCCACTTGGACATCAACCTCTATCCTGTGTAGGAGATGAATTTTCTGCGGAAGCTTTTCAAAACGATTCTGCGTCAAGTTCAAATAGCTACAAGCGGGAACGCGACAACGATAAGGCTTCAAATTATTGGGACGAAACCCGTGGTGAATTTTTCGAACCAGTTCTAAAGCCATCGACCAAATCGCAAACCGTAAAGTTGGTCAATACCAAGATTGCGTCTAACAAGGTACACATGCGTAAACGAGCGGAAGAAAACACTGCCACTACGATTAAGGCTAATCTAACATCGGCATGTGATGGCGAAACGGATGGTGACTAAATACCTTGTTTCAAATAACACATTGTTAAATTGTGCGAATTGACCATTTTTTTACGTAAAAAATTAAATCCCTCGCGCCTTGATTTGCTATCGACGCAATAAGTCAGGTATCGAATATTGGCGAATGCTTCAATTCGCTGAAAAAAGGACGGGAATACAAGCGTTGGTGGATGCGCCAATTTTTTTGACGAAGTTTATGGCGCATCTGGGTTTGTCCGTTCAATACCCGCCTATAGATTAGAAACTGCCCGAAACGCATCAAAAAATTATTAATATTTCGCGCCTGCCACACGCACGGATGAACGTTGGCAATTTCAAGAAAATTTTGTCGCATGGCCTCAAGAAAAAAGTAGTTCGCACGAGGGATACCAACTCAAAAACATAGCGTCGATTGCAGGTAAATTCAGATCTTGACGGGGGACTTTTCCGACACGCTTACGCGAGGAATCTTTAAATTCCAAAATCCCGATAACTAGCTCTTGCGCCGCCGAAAAAAAGAAACCTTCGATTATGTTCAGAAAGTAAATTTGCTTCTTTTCGCACTAGAAGTCGCAATTAAAAATGCAAAAAAAAAGTGTTTATCTTCAGACGAAAAATTTCGTATCGATCTAAATTTTCGCCACCCCACTGAGAATCGGCTGTTAATTCACTTTTCAATTACCGACAATCGCTCGCGTCGTCAGACCGTTTTTAGTACCTAAAACAAGCTGCTGCCGTTGAAATTGCGCTGACGCACACTCTACTAATTAATTTCAACCAATTCCTCCAAGTTTTTAACAGCGTTAAAAATTACATCCGGCTCCAACGCAAAATGCCTGCGACCACACTTGATTTTCAGGTTTTCCTTAGTGCGTCGGTCACCTTCGACCGTGCTTGATTTGGTTTCCGCCACAAAGTACACCCTCGTATCACCTGTAAAAACGACCGCCCAATCTGGGTTGTAGGTACCCAAGGGCGTTGGAATTTTAAATTTACTGGGCAATTTAAAAAATAATTTCACCCTCCCATCTACCGTGCAATCGTGGGCAAAATCGTTTTCAGGCTTACTGTCGCTTAACACGCAAACAAAGGCATTGCCTATTGCCAGTTTATGCTCATCAATCGGCTGCGCCTCCAACAGAGTTTTGTCGATGGGCGCGATTAACTCATCGTTGATTGGTGGATACACGCTGCTCAGATACGTTTCCAACTCGTCATCCAACAATGTCATTTCATAACGGCGGCCATTGATAGTGTGGTACTGAATACCTTCCACCAATAAGGCTAGCAGACTGGCTTTGATCGCAGAAACCGCTGTGTCTAAGAATGTCTGCGGATTAATTAGTAGTTCGCCTAAGCGTCCAGAGCGATCCAGAATCGCAAAAATTGTTGATCGTGAGACATGCACGCGGTTTTGGATATAGGCATAAACGTCCGGCACACTCACATCATCTGTTTGCGCGTCGGTAGCGCCAACACCCGTTTCTACGCCATGCACACCATCTTGCCGCATCAAAATTTTAGCTTTACGGGCGCGGATTTTGGGCGGTTGTACTTTAGGGTACTGATTAACGTCGCTGAGTGCCTTTACGCAAGTATCAATCAGTGTAGGGGTTTCTAGTTTTACGCTGTAACGGGTTTGATAATTGATTTTCTGCCAGATGGCTCTGAACAACTGCTCTTCCTCCGCACTTAAAACTCGACGCTTTACCCTTGCTTTGGCGCGGGCGTTTTTGACTCGATTTTCAAAACTCACACCGGCATCCTCTTCAATCTCAGTTTGTAATGCGCGGGCAAAGGTTTCATAGCTTTCGTTCGGGATAACCGTCAGCACGTTCAACCGCTTGTCTAACACCCGTTCACCGTTCTGATTCACGCAAAGACGCAAGCCGCGCCCGATTTCCTGCCGCTTTTTTATCGCACTATGGCTTTCGTTCAATGTGCAAATCTGGAACACATTCGGATTGTCCCAGCCTTCGCGCAGCGCGGAATGGCTGAAAATGAACTGTAAGGGTTCCGCCATGCTTAACAAACGCTCTTTGTGCTTCATGATTAGCGCGTAGGTGTCATCATCCTTGGCAACATTGCCTTTGGTATCGACCCACACCGTTCTTGCAGCAGCACCCTTGCCTTTTTTGTCGCCCGAAAAATAACCGTTATGTACTTCACTGGCGTTAAAAGGAATCAAACCTTTGTACTGCGGCTTGTTGGCATATGTAGCAAATGCCTCCTCAAACCACACCGCAAATTTGCCCGATAAAGCGTTGCCGTCAGCATCAAAGCTGCGATAGTTAGCGACCTTATCAACAAAAAACAGACTCAAGACCTTAACCCCCATGCCCCGCAAGGTTTTTAGTTTGACGAAATGGCTAGCCACAGTGCGCTCAATCTGATAGCGCATCACGTCATCCACTAAGCCACCTTGTTGCTCGTGGATGCGTAAAACCCGCCCGCCAGAAAACTCGATTTCGCCGTCTTCAGCGCGAATTTCGTTCAGGATATAACCCTCGGCATACACATCTCGTAGATTGGATTTCGCATGCAAATCATCTTCAATCTTGAGCGTCACTTCTCTCCGCGTTACGCTCGCCTTGCCACTTTTGTCATTCACGTCGATGCACACTTTGGCAGTCATCCCTTTTGCTTTGGCATCGATACTGATAAGTTCAATAAACGCCTGATTATGGCTAGCATCCGCCTGAACGCCGTCCACCTCAATTTGCTTCACCAAACCCAAATCATAGGCTTGTACTGGGTTGAGTGAATACAGTAAGTTGTACGAATTTTTATGCGTGGCGGAATAACGTAGCGTACACATCGGGTTTAAATCCATTAATGCCTTGCGACGGATGTCAGTCTCAAAGTTCTGAGGCTCGTCCACAATCACAATAGGGTTGACGCTCCTGATGTATTCAATCGGCGCAAAGGCGCGCTCACCCCGTTGATTGATCTTGTTATTGTCTTTGGTAAAACTATCAATGTTAATCACCAGCACACTTAGCGCATCGCTTTGTGCAAAGTCGCGCAAATTGGTGAGCTTGTTACTGTCGAACAAAATCGGTACCAATGGCACATTTGCGTAATCTTCAGCAAAGTGATTTTTCGTGATATTGAGATTTTTCTCCGTACCTTCACGAATCGCCACACTAGGAACGACCACTACAAATTTTTTGAAACCATACACCTTGTTCAGTTCGTACATGGTTTTGATGAAGGTATAGGTCTTGCCTGTGCCCGTCTCCATTTCCAGCGTGAAATTGAGCGGGCAAAAGGTATCTTTGCCGCTGTCAGACTTAGATGCCACCAGTTCCGACGAGACAAGCAAGCCATTTTGTTTTTGGACGGCCTGTAGATTGGCTAGAAGTTGCTCGTGCGACAACATCAACGCATTGCCAATGCTGCCATTCACCGCATATTCCACACTGCTATTTTGCCCAGCTAAGGTAAATTCAGTTTTCGCTAAGGGCTGGCCATCAAATACTTGCGCCACCGCTTGCACAGCGCGGGTTTGATAATCTTGACGGGTAAATTGTAACTGCATGGTTTGAGTCATCGCCCACCCCGTTAGATGATGGTCAGGCGAATATCCAATTCATCCAATTCCAATTGGAGGTTGGATATCTGTTCGTCAGCCTTGTCACTCGCAAAGCAGGAATTCAGCAAAATCACTTGTGCGGGTTTGGCTTTGGTAATCTCATCTTTCAACTCATCGGTGTACGGCTCAAAGCACAGCCACAGCGCTGCATCGTGGTGCATCAGAACACGGTGAATTGTTACACCTGACACTTTCAATGGACGCGTAACAGCATGCACGCCCAACGCACCCAAGCCATGCTTGAGCAATAGCTCTGTCAGCATTGCAGTTTGCGTATCGGCCTCTCGATGAGCGTTGTTATTTTTCTCGGCACTTTGGAACAATGCCAATTGCTCGCGCAAGGCAACCGCATCGGCCAGTTCGCTGCGCCAGACCTTGAAGTTGGAAGGAGCCAATGTGAAGTTGGCACAGGCTAAATCAACAGTTTTATCGGGAGCTTC
>CAYPNW010000055.1:10200-12477 GCA_964411965.1 uncultured Burkholderiaceae bacterium | reverse complement strand
ATATTCGGCACCATGCAATGCTCGGCAGGATAACCGACAACTAACAGAATATATGGCTTTTCGTTGTCGGGCCGCTCACACAATTCATTTAGGAAACCCATGGGACTTGGCGTATGCGTTAATGTCGCCAAGCCCGCATGATGCAAAGCCGCAATCAAAAAGCCTGTGGCGATCGATACTGATTCAGGCACGTAGTAATTTTTTACTTTGGATCCATCATCCATCAAGGTGTTCTTCTGCCCAAAGATGGCGATCAAATAGGGCGCATCTTCCAAAAAGGGCTTGTTTGAATCGGTGCCCAAGGGCGCTAAGGCGTCCTTCCACTCCTGCGGCGCGCGGCGCTCGTAAAATTCGCGTTCTTCAATTTCTGCCTCAAGACGGATTTTCTTTTTCTTCTCTGCATCGGTCACAACGGCAAAATGCCAAGGTTGATGATTGGCGCCCGAAGGTGCGGTACCGGCGGCCAAGAGGCATTGTTCGATCACTATACGTGGTACCGCTTGCTTAGAAAATTCCCGAATTGTCTTGCGCCGTGCCAAGTCCTGGTAAAACGATTGCGCACGTTTTTGCATTTCGTCTTCGGAGTAAGCCTGATAGGTACTCAAGGGAATGAACTGCGGTGTACCTTGATTGAAGGCGAGTTTCGACATCGACGTCTCCTTTTTTCATTTTTTATGCTGTACCACCAACTACCAAACCGTCGATGCGCAATGTGGGCTGCCCTACGCCAACAGGAACGCTTTGCCCCTCTTTGCCGCATACACCGACGCCAGAATCTAGACGCATGTCATTGCCTATCATCGAAACGCGATTCAGAACTTCAGGGCCGTTACCGATCAATGTTGCACCCTTGACTGGACAAGTAACCTTGCCGTTCTCGATCATGTAGGCTTCGCTGGCAGAAAATACGAATTTGCCATTGGTGATATCCACCTGGCCACCACCAAAATTCACCGCATACAAGCCGTTCTTCACCGACGCAAGAATCTCTTCTGGGTCTTTATCGCCCGCCAACATATACGTATTTGTCATACGCGGCATAGGAAGATGGGCAAACGATTCGCGCCTTGCGTTGCCAGTGACGGGCATCTTCATTAAGCGCGCATTCATGGTGTCTTGAATATAGCCCTTCAAGATACCGTCTTCGATCAAGGTGGTGCATTGCGTAGGATTACCTTCGTCGTCCATATTCAGCGAGCCGCGCCGATTTGGCAAGGTGCCGTCATCCACCACCGTCACGCCCTTGGCCGCAACCCGGTCGCCGATGCGCCCAGAAAACGTGCTCGACCCTTTACGATTGAAATCGCCTTCCAAACCATGACCAATAGCTTCATGCAACAAAACCCCGGGCCAACCTGAGCCCAGTACCACCGTCATCGGCCCCGCAGGTGCTGCGCGCGCTTCCAAGTTCACCAGCGCACCCTTGACTGCCTCATCAACATACTGATCGAGCAAAGCATCTGTGAAGTAGGAGAAATCATAACGCCCGCCACCGCCGCTCGACCCCATCTCACGACGCCCATTTTGCTCGGCAATTACCGTCACAGAAACGCGCACCAAGGGGCGCACGTCGGCCGCAATCACACCATCGCTGCGTGCTACTAACACCACGTCGTACTCGCCTGCCAAACCGGCCATGACCTGCACCACACGCGGATCTTTCGCCCTTGCCATCTTCTCGATACGCCCAAGCAGAGCGACTTTTTGATTCGCGTCTAAAGAATTGAGTGGGTCGTCTCTCAAAAACAGTGCGTGGCTAGCCACACCGTTGAGTTGCGACGCGACTTTAACTTTTCCTGCACCTTGTTTCGCAATGGTGCGTGTGGCATGAGCGGCTTCCAGTAATGCGCGCTCAGAGATATCGTCAGAGTAAGAAAACGCCGTTTTATCGCCCGATACGGCACGCACGCCCACGCCTTGATCAATCGAAAAACTGCCGGTCTTAACGATGCCTTCTTCGAGGCTCCACCCTTCATTCTTTGTAAATTGAAAATACAAATCGGCGTAATCGATTTTATGGTGGAACATCGACGCAAGCGCTTTGCTTAGCTTACTTTCATCCAAGCCAAACGGTGTGAGCAAAATATCACGCGCAATCGCGAGATGACGAAAATTAGAATCGTATGGTGTCATAGTGAATCAGCAAATTTAGGGGCTAAAAGTACGATTGTAGAGCAAGCGCAAAACATGGCGTTGATTAGGTTAAAAATCACATCGTACGATGTTTCAAAGCAGGCAAGCTTTCACGCGTGGTACTCAGCATGGCGAGGTCGATGT
>CAYPNW010000055.1:0-10100 GCA_964411965.1 uncultured Burkholderiaceae bacterium | reverse complement strand
TTCTGGTTTCACTTCGCGATTTTCCACTTTCGTAACGATGGGCTTTGCCCAGTCTCCCGTCACGTCATACTCGTAAGTGAAAGCGCGTGCGAGTGGCGCGCGTAGGAACAACTGCGCTAAAAACGTCCCCAAGCCAATCACAGGGTTGACCGCCAGCGCATACACCACCGACGCTGTGCCCGCATTAATTTCTGGAATAACCGCCACGTGGAAATTTTGCGTTTCTTTATCGAGGTCTGCAATACCATCCATTAAGACAGTGGCGCTCACGCTGTTCATTTTGAAATTATCCGTGCGTAAAATGCCATGTTGAATTTGCGCGCTCGCTGTGATGGAGTCGAACGCAAACCCATCAGAGAATAGATCCCGAAAATCTAGCGTGAGCCGACGGGGTAAAGATTGCAAACTCAACACACCAAGCAGCTTGCCAACACCAGGTTCAACTTTCAAGAATTGGCCCGCACTCATCTGTAATTTGAGATCGCCCGCGACACTTGGAAAATCAATTGCAAATGGCAAACCATTCCACTTAATTTCACCTTCCAACTTACCCTTGCCGCCCCGTAAAACTTTACTAAATCCAGCACGCTCTAAAAATTTCCCCGCATCGGCAAGCTCAAGTTCGTAGTTGACACTGGAAATACCTTCGCCAGTTCGATTTGACCAGCGACCCGAGGCTTTCAATTCAGCATCATCATTTTTGAGCCATAGTTTGCTAATGCGCCAATCGCGCGCACCGCCGATGATTTGGTTGGATGCCGTCAGCTCTAGTTGTCCCCATTTTTTATCGAATAACTCAAAATGCTCCGCAACGATATCCAAGCTTGGAATTTGTGCGGCCGTGTTTTTGCCTTCAATTAAATCGCTCACATCAGCCGCAGCGGCAGTGGGTATGTATAAGCGACTTAAACGGGCAGAAATATGACCTAAATCTTGCGCGTTTTTGGTTTCGGCAATATTCACATAACCAGACGCTTGATCGGCATCAAGATTGATATGCCACGCCCCTTTCTGATGCGTTGCACCTGCCAAAGCATTCTGCAATTTCTTGCCTAATACTGTTAGTTCTGGCGTGCGCAGCGCTATTGCATTGAGTTCCACGTAAGCCGCAATATCCTGCCCGCTTGATGTCGATGGAGGCGCAGAACTTGCGGCGTTCGCGTCGTTACCTTCGGCAATCAACAAACGCCAGTCGTCGACATTGATTGCTTTGTATTCGACGTTGGCATACAAACCGCTGTCTGGTTCTGGCGGTGGCGCATTGACGCCAATGCCGCCTCTCGTCATACGCCAAGGCGCATTTTTTTCATTGGACTTTTGGCGGTGATAGCGCGCCTGCAAGCTGCTGCCGAGGTTGATTTTCAGGTCTTCATGCACGGCGTTTGCATCACTGATTGCACTTGGTAGAAGCTCAAAACGCAGCGGCATCACCTCACCTGCGGCTTTATGCAAGGGCGCAGGGAAGTCTAAACCCAAGCCCTGCAAGGAACTTTCGATTAACAAATCCACTTTTTGTTTTCGTACATTGACGACCGTACTAAACTTGGTCGCACCTGTTACCCGGTTCACATACTTCTCGGCTTTGGGGCTAGGGAAATGTTTATGGATGCCATCAGCAGTGGCGTAACCATCGACTTTGATACGAATTGAACCATCTTTCTGCGTACCGCCGCTGACTTGTGCAGGGCCGCCTAAGATAGAGGCTTTCATGCTATTGAGATTGATATCCCGTTCATTAAATTCCAATTTGCCACTTAAGTTGGTGATGTAGGGAATATCACTTTGCAGCATGGCTTCGTTGTTCGCGAACTGCAAAACGCCGTTCACTTTGGTATCGTCCACATTCTTTAAAGGCATCTGCATGGTCAAACTCATGGATGCGTTACCTACTCCTTTAGCCTCTTGGAGAAAATGCCCCACCCACCCATCAATGGGACTCGCATTAACGTACTGCATCATGGCGTTTAATCCGCCGCCTAAAGCACCGTCCACGTTAAGAATCGCGTTTGACCCATACAAATCGGGAATCAGGGCTTTCACCTTGGTCAACGCGAGGCCTTTAGTGCTGGCGTTATCTGCTTTGACTTCAAGTTTGGCGCGGTCAAACAATATCGTGCCATTGATCGCATCAATAATTGGCCAGGTTGGCGTCACGCCGTCTTCCATAAATCGATCAGGAGAAAAATTCAGTCTTCCGTCGACAATACGCCCGAAAACATTGAAGTCTCCTTTGGTACCAGGCTTCACTTCTTTGCCGCCAAACGGAAACTGCGAGAGTTCGCCTTTAATGAGGAAATTCACGTCATCAAGCCGTCCGTCCAACAAGGCTTTGGTGAGAAATTCCCGCAAATCCTGCTTCATAGAAAGCGGCAAATAACGTTTTATTTTCTTGAGATCAAAGCCGGTAAAGTTGCCTTTAATATCGATCTCGCCGACTTCCCCGTTAGCTTGTTTGCGCATCGACAAAACCTGTTTGCCAGCGATTGACGCAGTCAAGCCTTCTTGCTCAAACGCCATCTTATCGACTTCAAACGCGAGCTTGTCATCAGGTAGAAATTGCCACTTGGCCGCCATGCTTAAGGAATTAAACGGCAAGATCGGATCAACCAAGTAACCGGGAAATTGCAGAGTCAAGTCTTTCGATTCAATCTCAAAACGACCGCCCTTGTCATTCGCATCGACCGAGCCCGTCAAGTTTTCAAAACCAGGAATCGCGGGTATCGCCGCGCGTGCTGCTTGGGTGGCCGATTTTGGACGTGCCAATTGGGCTTCTAAGGGATTCATCGCCAAATTAACGAACTGCCCCTTGATTTGGTATGCGGCGATCTCAGGGTAACTGCCTTGCCAACTGCCGGAAAATTCCTTCAACTGCCCCTTGGGCGCAAACTCAATCAAAATGCGCCGTTGGTCGCTAGGAAGTGGCAGATGCTCGGCAAAATGGGCGAGCGTTTGCAGATCCAATAACTTTGCATAAAACTCGACTTTTTCTGGCTTGCCCTTCTCTGCAGGATAGTAATTTTCTCGAATTGTTGTCGCAGGCAAATTCATGCCGTCACGCGTTTGCATGGCAAAATCAACCAATGAAATCGAGTGCCCCGCCTGCCCTTGAAATACTGTTTGCAGCGGAAGGTAATTATGGTTAGTGACGACTTTTTCTGAGGCGATGATGCGGCCTTTGATGTGCTCCATATCGAGTAGCGGTAAGTCTTTACGAAATTTCCCCACCACGTCATTCAAACTCACATCGGCAGTGAGATCTTCCACACGACCTTTTTCAAATACCGCCCACGCTTGCACCGCACCGCGCCCGCTTTTCAGGTCTAGTGGGTATTTCACATAGTTTTTAATGGCGGCAAGATCAGCTTCTTGCAAACTCGCGTACAGCTCACCGCTCCAATTGCCCACATCGGAAATTTTTTTCGCAAATACGGGATGCTGAAAATCGCCGCGTATGTCGAGCGGCGCAGATAACATGGCAGGTGGGCGGGCGCGCAATGAAAACCGATGTCGCCGCCAATGATTACTCGAAACAAAATCGACTTCGGTCAACACGAGGTCAGGAATTTCTTGACGTTGATCAGTCCAACTTAGTGCGCCGCCTTTGATGGAGATGAGGTTTTGCGATAACAACCAATCAAGATCTTTGCCGTCGCCTTTCTTTTCCGTATCAATGAAAAAACCAGCAACGAATAAGCGACCTTGCGCATCGCGGGCGATGTCTAACGAAGGCTTGATTACCTCAAGCTTGACGAAGCGCACATCGACAAAAATCACCGACCACCATGACACCGTCGCTTTCACTTCAGGCACCGAAAGGGCCACTTTGCCGGCGAGATCGTGAATGGCAATCTCACTGAGGGATAAGCGGGGGTTAAGGCCATCCCAGGACGCAGCAAGCTTGGTGATTTTGACTTGTCTCCCCAATGCTTTGCTCGCATACGATTCGACATCTGGTTTAAATCGATCAATCTGCGGTAAAACGGCAAACCGAAGTCCTAAGAACAGAACGCAAAAAATCAAATAGATGCCAATCAACATCTTGATGACAAGTTTCGCGCCGCGCCCCAATCCAAACCAAACGTCTAAAAGTGACATTCTGGTCTTGTCGGCCGATGGCGCTGCTGCATGCTCTAAAGACGTATTTTCTTGGTTCAACATACTAATCCTGTCGCATTACAAACGCGTCTGCCGGAATCGCTAAAGCGCTCATAGATAGACATAAAAACAATATACTCCCCATTTTTTATTATTTGACACTAGCTTTTGCGCTCGTATTTAAAGCATCTTCAATTTATACAGATGCAGGTATATAAAATAAGAAGCAAACTGACCTTCCGTACACCAGTCACTCACGATAATTACCGCCGTTGAACGCGTATCGCTTAGAATCAGGCGAACTAGGCTACCAGCCTGCCCATTTTGCCATTTCTGCCTCGCGCCATGACCAATCTGCCCAGCCTTTCGCAACGCTTCCCCGTCCCCACCGCCACTGCAAACACACTTAGCGGGCTGTCATCACTCAATGAGGTGCCTCGGCACTCGCGTTTTGTGGCGCGTTGGCTGCAAGCAGACAGCACACGGCAAGCCGAACTCGAACAGACAGCACGATTATCCCTGAGCACGGCGATTTTCGCTCAGCTTTTACAAAAAGAAATAAGTGCAGGCAAAACTGTTGTCAGCGCGTTGCGCCGCGTGAGAAATTTAGTCATGGCAAGCTTGATCTCGCGCGATTTATGTGGTGTGGCGGATTTAGATGAAGTACTGGCAACTGTGAGTGCGCTGGCCGAATTCATTGTGCGTGCCCATCTTGCGTCCTTAATGCCGGAAATGATCAAATTGCACGGCACACCTATGGGTGAAGAGAGTGCAGAAAGGCAAGAACTGATTGTTCTTGGGATGGGAAAACTGGGCGGCTGTGAACTTAACGTGTCTTCCGATATTGACCTCATATTCTGCTATGCGGAAGACGGCGAAACCGTCACCGACCATGCCGACCAACGCAGTCTCTCTAACCACGAATTCTTTAGCCGCTTGGGAAAAAAACTGATTGCGGCGATCTCCGAGGTTACTGAAGATGGATTTAGTTTTCGCGTAGATATGGCACTGCGGCCAAACGGTGTCTCAGGCCCTTTGGTGGCGAGTTTTGCCATGTTGGAAGAGTATTTTTTAATCCAAGGCCGTGAGTGGGAACGTTATGCTTGGGTCAAAGCGCGCCCGCTGACGGGCCTTGCTGCACAAATACAAAGCCTCGATAAAATCATTCAAGCTTTTGTTTATCGCCGTTACTTAGATTATGGCGTCATCGATTCTCTGCGCGCGATGCACTCGCAGATACGCGCTGAAGTCATACGACAAGAAACACGCCATCCAGAAAAAAACACCAACATTAAATTGGGGCGCGGCGGTATTCGCGAAGTGGAATTTTTGAGCCAAGTTTTCCAATTGATTCGCGGCGGGCGTGATCCGTCCTTGCGCGATCGCTCGACTCGAAAAACGCTGATGCGCTTGGGTGAAAAAGGCATACTCAAACAAAAAATCGTCAAAAAATTGCTGTCGTCATACAACTTTTTACGCAATCTTGAACATCGCTTGCAATACGTCGATGATGCGCAAACACACACCTTGCCGCGCTCGGACGACGATCAATTGAATATTGCCCGCATGATGGGTTACCAAAGCACGACGGAGCTGCTCACGCATTTAGCGCCGCATCGCCAGTTCGTGGCCGACCAGTTTGACGCGATCTTCAAGGAAAAAGACGATGCACCTATCAATGCCTTAATGCCCACCAATTTAAACGACGCCGATAGCGCCGAATTTATCGAAAGTCATTTGCAATCTTTAGGCTTGCATGACGCCCAAGAAGCCATGCGACGTCTGTTGCGCACTTGGCAATCGCCGCGTATGCAATCGCTGGCGGAAGCCAGCCGAAATAAGCTACTGGCATTGGTAAACACAGCTCTGCGACAAATCGGACAGCAGAGTGAAGGTCAACTTGCGACCATCAATCGCTTACTCGATTTCATGGAAGCGATCGCGCGACGTTCGGCGTATTTATCCTTGCTCACAGAATTCCCTCACGCCTTGGAGCGAGTCGTGCGCATGATGAGCGCCAGCAATTGGGCCGCCACTTTCCTGACGCGTCATCCTATCTTGCTCGATGAGTTATTAGACGAATCGATTTTGCACCAAGCACCAGACTGGGCAAGCTTTACCCATGATTTACAGTTGCAGCTAGAGCAGCAGAACGGCGACAGCGAACGCCAAATGGATACCTTGCGCGAGATGCACCACATTCAATTGTTTCGCCTATTAGCACAGGATTTAGAAGGCAGTTTAACGGTTGAAGCCTTGGCCGATGCGCTCTCACTCTTAGCAGATACGATGGTAGCCGCCACCATACAAACCGTATGGGAAAGCATCGCTACCCGACACCAAAAAACGCCTTTCTTTGCCGTCATCGCGTATGGCAAGTTAGGCGGCAAGGAACTTGGTTATGCATCAGATCTGGATGTGATTTTTTTATACGATGACGCTCACCCCGACGCGCCTGCCGTGTATGCCAAATTGGCACAACGCTTTATTACTTGGATGACGGCGCATACATCTGCGGGCATCCTTTTTGATATCGATGTCGCGTTGCGCCCCGACGGTGCGAGTGGTTTGATGGTGTCTTCCATCGATGCGTTCGAGCGTTACCAAGAAAAATCTGCGTGGGTATGGGAGCATCAGGCATTAACGCGCGCACGTTTTTGCGCAGGCTATGCGCCGATTGCCGAACGCTTTAATGCAGTGCGAGAACGGGTTCTGCGTGTGCCACGCGAGCTGAATCATTTACGCACCGAAGTCATGAATATGCGGAAAAAAATGCATGAAGCGCATCCTAACCGTAGCCTTGATTTTGATCTCAAGCACGATAGCGGTGGCATGATAGACATCGAATTTATCGTGCAATATTTAATCTTGCAACACGCACACCGGTTCCCGGAACTCACCAAAAACACCGGCAATATCGCACTTTTAAAACGCTGCGGAGAATTAGGATTAATTCCCATCAACGCGGCAAACGCCGCTGCTGATGCGTATCGAGTGTTACGCAAACACCAACACAATATTCGTTTACAAGGGGAAGAAAAGGAGCGCATTGCACACGAAAAAATAGCCAGTGAGACACTGGCTACGAAGGAACTCTGGCAACTCTTACTTGCGCAGCAAGCTTAACTTTTAGTAGCTCGCTGGCAGTGTTTGGGGCTTCATTGTCTCTAACCATTTGCGTATGCGTCCAGCGTCAGCGAGGCGTGAATATTTTCCTTTTGAATCAAGAAACACCATCACGATTGCGCGCCCCTCTATCATTGTGTGCATGACCAAGCAACGACCTGCTTCGGCGATGTAACCGGTCTTTTGCAAACCGATGTCCCACGCAGAGTTGACAACCAGTTTGTTGGTTGTCGAATACTCTAATGGACGTCCACTTGGATTAACCACGTATTTCGAATCAGTGGAATATTCACGAATAATGGGGTATTGATACGCGGCGTTAATTAATTTCACTAAATCTTGCGCACTGGCGACGTTTTGGCTGGATAGACCCGTGGCGTCAACATAGTGCGTATCACGCATATTTAATTGCGCGGCTTTTGCATTCATGGCGGCAACAAAGGCATGCTGACCACCGGGATAATGACGACCCAAAGCCGATGCAGCACGGTTTTCTGAGCTCATCAGCGCAATGTGCAGCATGTCTGCGCGTGATAACTTCGCGCCTATATGCAAACGAGAACCAGTACTTTTTTCTTTATCCAAATCCTCTTCATTGATTTCCAACATTTCGTTCATGTCTTGATTGGCCTCTACCACGACCAAGCTAGTCATTAACTTTGTGATAGAAGCAATCGGCAAGGACACGCTGGAGTTCTTCTCAAACAGCACTTTAGAACTTTCTTGGTCAACCACGTAAGCGACGTTTGATTGCAAGGCTAAGCCATCGTTCGTTTGCTGCAGACCCGCCAAATCACCAGCGGACAAGCGCTCTGGCACTGGAATCACGTTTGCCACACGCTGTGTCACCACGCGACGCTTGCCGTTCACGATAATCGTGTGGCGCACGAGCTTGGTACCGCCTTTTGCAATCTGCTTATGGCTTACAGGCTGGCTCGAGGCATACTTCTTAGCGTGGGTTTTTTTATGTGAGGCCGTAGCGGCAAAAACGACAGTGGTAGGCAAACTAATGGCGAGAACCAATACAAGAGCGCTGCGGAACAAGTTCGCCATTAGGTGACTCCAAATAAATAGACTAAAAAATTTAATGCAGTGTAGCAAATTTTCGAATAATCACAAGAAAATTAAAGACTTAGCAGAAAGTCTTAAGCAAAAGTCTTGTCAATTTTGTTCTTTCTTCGCGCAACGCCGAAGGAAAAAAAGCATCGCGTTACCTAATCAATAACGCGAGCAATTAATCGTAGAAAACGGAAAATTCGCTCACAGGTGCGCGCTCTGTCACCAGAGTGTTCTCAATTTTTCCAAGATCGGCATAACCCAATGCCATGCCACAAACCACCATTTCATTGTCTGGAAACTGCAAAAGCTCTTGAATTACGCGATGGTATTGCGTAAATGCTGCTTGGGGGCAAGTATCCATACCGCGTGCCCTCGCCGCTAGCATGATGTTTTGTAGAAACATGCCGTAATCTAGCCAAGAACCCATCGCCATGATGCGGTCGACGGTAAAAATCAGCCCGACGGGGGCATCAAAGAATTGGTAATTACGCCCATGCTGTTGATGAATACCCGCCTTGTTATCCCGCTCTAAGCCCAGCAAAGCATACAAATCCCAACCAACTTTACGCCTGCGTTCGATGTAAGGAGAAATCCATTTTTCCGGGTAATAGTGGTATTCCTCGCGATACGTTTTGGCAAGTTCCGGTTGATTATGAATTCCCAAGATACGTTCCTTGAAGCGCGCTAACGTCGCCCCAGTCAACACATACACACGCCATGGTTGCGTATTTGTACCTGAGGGTGCGCGAGAAGCTACACGCAAGATTTGCTCAATCTCTGCGCGGGAAATGGATTTGGGCAGAAATGCACGAACCGACTTGCGTGACGTAATTACTGCGTCAACGGACTCTTGTAAATTTTGTGGATTTGTCATGTTTTCAAAGCTAAATTAATAAAAAATAAGAAACAACACAAAGTTCCTGCGGGCAATTAAACTTTAAAAGACCTCTTCCGTGAACAAGCGCAAGCGTGTGGCTTCAAAAGCTGTCCGTGAGTCTAACATGGCAAGAAAAATTCATTTTATTGTCATAAATGAAGCAGATAATCCACGCGTGCAAGCATCCAGCCATTTCTTTATTACTCACAAAATAAAAAAATTATTGCATCGCACAAAAATATCTTGACACACGATTTCTAAGCTATAAAATGCAGAATGTTGCAATGCACAAAATTGTGTTTTGCTTATTTTATTTTAGTTTTTTCAGCTCGCTCACTTACTCACTCGGAGAACCCTATGTTTACAGTTCCAGAACAATTTTCTACTGCAACAAAAGCAAACATCGACGCACAAATCGCATTGATGACATCATTGACAGGCAAGGCATTTGAAGGCATCGAAAAGTTTGTTGAATTGAACATGACCGTTGCTAAGACAAGTTTCGAAGAAACGACAGCCGCTGCGAAGCAGTTGTTGGGTGCAAAAGACGCGCAAGAGTTCTTCACACTCAGCAGTGCACACACGCAACCAAATGCAGAAAAAGCGATCGCTTATGGCCGTCATTTGGCAAACATCGCTTCAAGCACACAAGCTGAATTTACCCAAGCTGCTGAAACGCAAATCGCTGAAACAAATCGCAAAGTGCTCGCGTTGATCGAAGAAGTGACAAAAAACGCGCCAGCTGGTTCACACAATGTTGTTGAGATGTTCAAGACAGCAATGAGCACAGCAAATGCGAGTTACGACCAATTGACAAAAACCACAAAGCAAGCGGTTGATGCAATGGAAGCCAACTTGAATAATGTAGTAAGCCAAGTTTCACAAGCAACTGCAAAAGCAACACCAAAAGCCGCTGCAAAGAAATAATTTTACTGCTGTCAAA
>CAYPNW010000054.1:0-12521 GCA_964411965.1 uncultured Burkholderiaceae bacterium | reverse complement strand
ATTTTGCAGCGGGCATCGCATATACCCTCTGCAGTTTCGGGTGGACAAGCGTCGATAGGTTTGCGTTGCCCAGCACATCCCGTTGCGCAGGCATTGTTAAACACGTTTAAAGGAGGTAAAGGCGGCATCGCCGCGCCTTCGGCGAATAAGTTTGGCCATGTCAGTCCAACAATGGCAAAGCATGTAAATGACGAATTTGCTGCTGAGATTGCTGCTGGTCGTATCGCGAGTGTGTTGGACGGTGCGCAAAGCGAAGTCGGGATCGAGTCGACTATTCTAGATCTGACCCGTCTTGCGAGCTACGGGCCGGTTTTGTTGCGCCCCGGTCAAATTAGTGCAGATGCAATTTCTGCTGTGCTTGGATGTTCAGTGTCTAACGTTGCACCGTCAGCAAATAAGCCAAGCGAAGAAGCAGCCAACGCGCCGCGCGTTTCAGGCTCACTCGAAGCGCATTACGCGCCGAACACCCCAGTGGTGCAGATTGATACCGATAAGCTGCGCGACTTGCTTAAGCTGGTCTTGGCTAGCGGAAGAAAAGTCGCGCTGATGCGTATTACTGAAGAGCGCTTACAACTGAAAACGGCGCAGAGTTTTGAAAATGTGTTATTGCAGCGGGCCATGCCACGTGATGCAAATTCTTATGCGCACGATTTGTATGCCAGCTTACGGGAACTCGATAGTGCAGAAATGGATTTGATCGTGGTTGAGAGCTTACCCCAGACTGCCGAATGGCAAGGCGTCAATGACAGGTTAGCGCGCGCAAGTTTTGATTCTCGTCACTTGCTCAATGAGTGGCTAGACAAAAGTTCGTGAGAATCTGTCGTCCATCGCTGCGCTATTTGTAGATAATCTTCATCAGTAAAATGAACGTAGCGAGCAACAAGGTGACAAAGTTCGCGATAATAATTGGCCATGCATTCAGCAGCACACCATAGGTCAACCAAAGGCACACACCGACGACCAAAATCACATACATTCCCAGCGACACGCCTTCGGCGCGTTTGCGCTTCCACGTGAGCCAAGCTTGGGGAATAAAGGCGCTGGTGGTTAGGCAGGCCGCCAAATAGCCAATCACATCAATAGAGATCATAGGGGAGAAGACGGGGAAAGTATCATTTATGGTAAGAGAAATTCGCCAGAATGAAAAACTAAGGGGCGCAAAGGCTCGAACTCGCAGCGTTCAACTTCACCGACAAAGATAACGTGATCGCCCTCAGGGTAGCGGCTTCGATTATGGCATTCGAACCATGCCGAAACGCCAGTCAAAATTGGATGACCCGTTTCCGACAATGTAAAGCTGACACCTTCAAAGCGATCTTTCTTACGACTCGCAAATTGTTCAGCCAACGCTGCTTGATCTGCCGATAAGACGTTCACAATGTAGTGCGAATTACCGCTAAAGGCAGGCATGCTATTGGCAGATTTCGCCAAACTCCAAAGTACCAAAGGCGGATCTAAGGAAACCGAGTTAAATGAACTCGCTGTTAAGCCAAGCATTGAGCCATCTGCCAAACGCGTGGTAATCACGGTGACACCTGTGGCGAACTGCGACAAGGCGGTGCGAAAATGGCGTGTGTCGAACGCAGGTTGCTTGGCGCGCGGTGCGTGGCTATGCATAGGTTTTCCAAAAAAGTTTGCAGCATTATCCCAGATATTTAGGTGCAAGACCTTGAATACGGTGGCTTTGATTTATTTCCTGAAAACTGTTTTTGTCGAAATCACGACCCCGTGTGCATAGGGTATAGCTAAGTCCAAATATGCTAAACTTGCGCCCTTGGTGGGCTGGGTGTTTATCCCTTAAGTATTTGATTTTTAAAATAATTTGTGAAAGAAGCAGACATGCATAGCGTAAAAACACGTCGGACGTTTTTGATTGGGGGCATGTTGGCCTGCTTCAGTGGCGTGTGTTTTGCTGAAGAGCGCGTTTTTCCTGCACAAACCAAACGAGGCAAACTCACTATTACGGCACAAGGCGATGTCATTATTGATGGCAAGTTGCGCAATATAACGCCCTCAACCCGTGTTTACAGTGAAGAAGGTCTGATCGTACCGATCGCTAGTGTTGCGGCCAACAAGCTTCTTATCAACTTCACGCTGAACGATTTTGGTGATGTGGAAAAGATCTGGCTACTGACAGCAAACGAGGCGAGCAGACCCTCGCAAAAGAAAACGCAGTAAGTTTGCGCACACTTGTTGGTTAATTGAGCTACCTAAGCTTTAATTTTGCTGCCGCCTTTTTTTGCCCCAATTACCCAAAGCCCTGCTGATGTAACACGCTTAAACCGAGCTCTCGTTTAAGGACAACAGTGCAAAAGAACAAAAGAACAAAAGAACAAAAGAACAAAAGAACAAGAGTTTTATTTTTTATTTTGATTGATTAAAGAATTTCATGCAGAAGAAAGTATTCATAAAAACCTTCGGTTGTCAGATGAACGAGTACGACTCCGACAAAATGCGCGATGTCTTGCACGCGGCCGAAGGTATGGTTAAAGTCGACACGGCTGAAGAAGCTGACGTGGTTTTATTGAACACATGCAGCGTGCGTGAGAAGGCTTCCGAAAAAGTCTTCTCTGATCTTGGACGCTTGCGTGAACTTAAGCTCAAACGCCCGGACATGTTGATCGGCGTGGGCGGTTGCGTGGCTTCGCAAGAAGGTGCGGCGATTGTGAAACGTGCGCCCTATGTAGATATGGTGTTTGGCCCACAAACTTTGCACCGTTTACCTAAATTGATGAGCGATCGCCTCCTCACTGGCCGCTCACAAGTTGACATCAGCTTTCCAGAAATCGAAAAATTTGATCATTTGCCACCTGCAAAAGTCGAAGGCACCACTGCCTATGTTTCTATCATGGAAGGCTGTAGTAAGTATTGCAGCTATTGTGTTGTGCCCTACACGCGTGGCGAAGAAGTTTCGCGCCCCTTCAATGATGTGTTGGCAGAAGTCGCCGGTTTAGCCGCGCAAGGGGTGAAGGAAATTAGTTTGCTCGGGCAAAACGTGAATGCGTATCGCGGCAATATGGATGATGGTGAAATTGCTGACTTCGCTTTGTTGCTCGAATTCATTGCGGAGTTTCCCCAAATCGAACGCATTCGCTTCGTCACCAGCCATCCGAAAGAATTTAATCAACGCTTGATCGACGCTTACGCAAAAATCCCGAAATTGGCGAATCACGTTTATCTGCCTGCGCAGCACGGCTCTGATCGAATATTATCCGCGATGAAGCGAGGCTATACGGCGCTAGAATATAAATCAGTGATTCGTCGCTTGCGCGCAGTTCGCCCCGATATGTCGATTTCGTCCGATTTTATTGTTGGCTTTCCCGGTGAGACGGACGAAGACTTCGCAGCCATGATGAAATTGATTGACGATGTGGGCTTCGATAATAGCTTTAGTTTTATCTTCAGTCCCCGCCCAGGTACACCTGCGGCGAACTTAGAAGACATTACGCCACAAGAAGTGAAATTACGTCGCCTGCAAACCCTGCAAGCGCAGATCGACGCGAATACAAAAAAATACAGTAATGCCATGATAGGGACAACACAACGCATTCTGGTGGATGGACCATCCGTGAAAGATCCCAATGAAATGCAGGGCCGTAGCGAGAATAACCGTGTGGTGAACTTCGCAGGATCGAAGGACTTGATTGGGAAAATGGCCGTGACGCGCATTACCGAGTCCTACAATTACAGCTTGCGCGGCGAGTTGGTGGACACGCCGTAAATCGATACGCCTTATTTAATGCTCCGTTTCACGATAAAATGGCTGGAGATGCCCGCCAATAAAGCGCTTTCATTTTCTATGAATTGACTATTTTGAAGCCCAATACGCCCGTCCCTGTACTTTATTTCACGCCGCAACCCTTAGATAATCTGCGCCTGGCACATTTATGCGGCCCGCTAGATGAAAACTTGCGGCAAATATCTGCGGCCTTAGATCTAAGTATTTTTCGTCGCGGTGATAAGTTCATTGTGAGCGGTGTTCGTGCACAGTTGGGTTTAGATTTGTTGGAGCGGTTTTACGGGCTTGCGTCCAAAAATGTCTCAATTGATGAAATTCAACTTGCTTTAGTTGAGCAGCGTGCTGCAGTCGCTTCTAAGCAAGATAAAAATGCAGCCGACTTAACGCTCGCACCAGTGACGAAAAAACTCAGTGCCGCCGAGAAAAAGACGCGCAGTGTGATGGCAAAAGCACTTTTGGTCGTTGACGAACTGGCTGAGCCTCCTGTCGCGAACGACGATGAAAATCTCGAAAGCCCTATTCTTAAAACGCGCAAGACGGACTTGCGTGGCCGTACACCGCATCAAACCCAATATTTAAGAGCGATTCTCGAACACGATATTACTTTTGGCATTGGCCCAGCAGGTACGGGAAAGACGTATCTCGCCGTTGCCTGTGCTGTTGACGCGCTTGAAAGAGATGCGGTGAAGCGTATCGTGTTGACTCGCCCCGCAGTAGAGGCGGGCGAACGTCTGGGATTTTTACCTGGTGATCTTGCGCAAAAAGTTGATCCCTATTTGCGCCCCTTGTACGATGCGCTGTATGACCTACTTGGGTTTGATCGCACGCAAAAAATGTTTGAGAAGCAAATCATTGAAATAGCGCCTTTGGCCTATATGCGTGGCCGTACACTGAACCATGCGTTTATCATTCTTGACGAGGCGCAAAACACCACGCCTGAACAAATGAAAATGTTTTTAACGCGTATTGGTTTTGGCAGTAAAGCCGTGGTGACGGGTGATGTGACGCAAATTGATTTGCAGCGCCATCAAAAAAGCGGCTTAGTGGATGCGTGCCAAGTCTTAAAAGACGTGCGCGGCTTAGCGTTTAAACGCTTTACTAGCGTCGACGTAGTGCGTCACCCTATGGTGGCAAAGATCGTCGATGCATATGAAGACGCGTCTGAATTACATCAACAGCACCACGCCGAAATAAACCATTTAAAACAAGCTACCCCGTTGAATCATCATGGCCGGAAAAAATAAACTAAGTCTTTCCGTGCAGTATGCGGACCCCCGTTTGGCTGAGCTGCTTCCTCGTCCTTTGTTACGTAAAACGGTGCAAGCTGCTTTGTTTTTTCCAGCGGATCTGACCGTGCGCTTCGTTGATTCGGAAGAAGGGCGCATATTGAATCGCGATTATCGCGAAAAAGATTACGCCACGAATGTGCTGACCTTTGCCTATACCGAAGAGGATGACGCAGCAGTTACACAAGCCGATATTATTCTGTGCGTCGATGTTCTATTAAAAGAAGCCGAGGAACAAAAGAAATCTGTCGTGTTTCACGCGCAACACTTGCTTGTGCACGGTGTGCTACATGCACAGGGCTACGACCACGAAGATGAGCAAGAGGCAAACGAAATGGAAGCCTTGGAAGTGGAAATTATGGCTGATCTTGGTTTGCCCAACCCCTATGAATAGCAAGACTTTACTAAGGACGCGCAGTTTTTGTAAGCTATGATCATTTTGTTTGACTAATTGATACCCCAGCTTATTCCACCAACCCGCGCATAGATAACGATTATCTGTAGGCGCCAATTGAGCCAAGTTGATTAGCGCTAAGTGCATAGAAATGTTGATGAAAGATCCAATGAAGCGCTTCTTCCGTCAAATACTACTAGGGACACTCACAAGCTTATTGTTATTTGCGGTGCCGCTTGAAGCTTTCGCGGTGAAAGTTTTTATGTTGGGCGGCTCCGTCACCAACGGCAATAACGAGATCTATTCCGCAATGCGCGCTGCAACGGCGCGCAATTGGATTCCTAACACCGATAACCTCGAAAACTGCAACACGAATTGGGCTGTCACTGCGTGCCCTCGCATCGCTGTCGTCACATCGTCAGCGGAAAACCGTGCGACGGGCGACGATGTTTTTCATAATGACGCGCAAATCAGTGACTTAGGTTACTACCATCTGTTTCAGAAATATGGCTTTTCCCCCAAGCATATTAGTTCGCATGTCGATAATTATTTGACTGATTCGTACGCCGGTAACCCTGCAGGTGATCGAAACATTGAGATTGTGCAACAGGCAGATATCATTTTTTTCAATGGTGGTGATCAATCACGCAGCGTGCGCTCATTGCTGACGACGTCTGGCGCAGATACGCCGTTAATGGCGGTTATTCGACACCGCGTAATGGATGGAAGCCTTGTCATCGCTGGGACTTCGGCGGGTACGGCAATTCAAGGGAATGTCGTGTATGGAGAGGGAAGTTCCTATGGCTACATTTATTTCAATGCAAACTTAGCTGAAAAACCTGTTGGTAGTGAAACGGGTTTGAAAGACGATTTATTTGGTATGCATGTCTTGGCCTATTCCGAAAATGGCGGAAAAATGATGGGCTTAGGTTTTGCTGGCTCCAACATTGCGGTCGATACGCATTGCAATACGCGTGGTCGGGTGGCGAGAAATTTGGTTGCAATGAAAAGCCTAGGAACCACACAAGGGATTTGCGTGGATGAGGATACGGCGATTTTTTTGGATGACGATGTAGGTACGGTGTATGGTACCAACGGCGTGACTATCGCGGACACATCAAACGCGGTGTTTCTCCAAGACGCGCATTTCAAGGTGCAGGGAGCGAAGCTCACCTATTTAACGAGTGGCGATAGTTTTAACTTTGAAACGGGCAATGTCGTCAGCGCGAAGAAGTTAATTACCATGCCGTATTACGACACCGAATACCAATCGGAAAACATTTTAGCTTTGAATGAAATTACAAAATCGATTACGCATGTCGTCGATAGTGCCGTTCCTTACATTCTCGGTAAAGCGCCCGCCCCGATACGAAAAACGGGAACGAGTTACGGTTTTGAGGCGCAAACATTTAACTTTAGGTTTTATCGTGGCGAGCAAACGATGGGATATTTCACCGATGGCGCCTATACAGCGGTCGGTGTGTTGATCGATATATTTTGATTGGGAAATACTTGTCTGTGCCGAATTGTGCGCATTGACAGTCGACACGAAGGAACGCTAAACAAAGTTGCTTTTTGACAATGTTTGACTCGGCGAATTTGGGAAAAGGCCGCTTATGTTGTATCCTGTAGGATTGAAACAACGGCGCTACGCCCACTATGCAAGAGCACTCTAGCAAGGTCAGATCATCTGACCTTAAACCACATAGGTCATTGTTTGAACGCTTGACCGCTTTTATTTCTCCCGAACCTGAGAATCGCGCTGAACTGTTAGAAGTTCTTCATGACGCGCAAGAACGTAACTTAATTGACGCCGATGCACTCGCTATGATCGAAGGCGTGTTCCAAGTCTCCGATTTATCCGCACGCGACATCATGGTGCCGCGCTCGCAAATGGATGTGATCGACATCTCAAAACCAATCGAAGAATGGATGCCTGAAGTGCTTGCCACCGCACACTCACGCTTCCCTGCAGTCGAGGGTGATCGCGACAAAGTACTTGGCATTTTACTGGCGAAAGATCTCTTGCGTTACTACGCCGAAGAGAGTTTTGATGTGCGCGATATGTTGCGTCCAGTGGTTTATATTCCTGAATCAAAACGCCTGAACATTTTGCTGCGCGATTTTCGTGCCAATCGCAATCATATGGCGATGGTGGTAGATGAATATGGTGGAGTGGCAGGGCTGATTACCATTGAAGATGTGCTAGAACAAATTGTCGGCGATATCGAAGATGAATACGACTTCGACGAAGAAGAAGACAATATCTTGGTGTTAGAGAATCAGGGTCACGGCAAGCGTTGGCGTGTAAAGGGACTGACAGAAATCACCCAATTTAATGAAGTCATCGGCGTGGAACTCTCGGACGATGATGTGGATACGATAGGCGGTTTGGTAGCAAATCATTTGCAACGCGTGCCGCACAAAGGCGACGTGTTCGATATCGGCCAACTGCATTTTGAAGTCATGCGTGCCGATGCAAGGCAAGTGCAAATTCTGTTGGTTGAGAAACGCGTTGCCGTGTTTTCATTGGAAGATTGAGAACAGTGGCAACTGCTAAGATTTCTTCCGCATCTCCCACTAACATTCTCATGATAAGCCGCTTTTTAGCGGCTTTATCTTGGCCGAAAACGCTGCTTCTCGCTTTTATTTTGGGCGCGCTCAATGTATTGGCGTTTGCGCCATTTTCATTCTGGCCCCTGCAAATCTTCAGCCTCGCTGGTATGGCGCTATTGGCGCAGCATAAACAGGCATGCTCGCTGAAACAGCATGCGTTTCTTGGTTGGTGTTATGGTTTTTCTTGGCTAGGTTTTGGGTTCGCGTGGTTAACCATTGCGCTTGCTCGCTACGGCGGCTTGCCTTGGTTTTTGGCTATCTGCGCCATCGCATTATTGGCAGCGGCTCTCGCCCTTTACATGGGGTTGGCGTTTGCCGCTACGGCGTACTTACAGCGGCGTTTGAAGATAGCGCATGGTTCCGTTCTTTTGTTAGTTTTCCCAGTATGCATTGCGCTGGCAGAATGGCTGCGTGGTTGGGTTTTTACTGGCTTCCCGTGGCTCACATCAGGTTACGCCCACACCGATAATTGGCTCGCCTCTTTTGCGCCAGTTTTTGGTGTGTACGGGCTAAGTTGGCTCAATGCGCTGCTTGCGGCTGGCGTCGCATATGCTGCCTTGGATGCCAAAAAAAGTGTCCAGCTAGCGGTATTGATCGTTGGCATTTTTCTTGCGGGCCTGGGGTTAAAGCAAATTAAATGGACACATCCGCAAGGGCAAGAAATCAGTGTGCGTCTCTTGCAAGGTAATATCGATCAGGGCATCAAATTTGATGCGGAACATTTGATTGCAACCTTGTCGCTGTACCGGGCAATGATTCAGACTGAGCCTGCGGACTTGATTGCAACGCCTGAAACCGCGTTTCCGATATTGACAACGCAGCTACCAGAAAATTTTCTAGAACAACTCAAGCAATTTGCGCAGAGCTCGCAGAGCCATTTGCTGCTCGGCGTGGTCGCGCACGATGGCGGGGAACGGTACGCCAATAGCGCCTTTGGTTTTGGCGCAAATTACCACAATGGAAGCTATCGCTACGACAAACATCACCTCGTTCCGTTTGGTGAATTTATTCCACTTGGCTTTCGCTGGTTCACCGATATGCTGCAAATTCCATTAAGCGACCTGACCAGTGCTGGCTTGCACCAGGCACCCATGAAAGTCAAAGATCAATGGGTTTTACCGAATATTTGTTACGAAGACGTGTTTGGTGAAGAAATCGCCGCGCAATTGTTAGCGCAGCGTAAAAGCGGCGCACCAATGGCAAGTGTGCTGGTCAATTTATCCAATTTGGCGTGGTACGGTGATTCGACTGCCATTCCGCAGCATTTACAAATCTCGCGTATGCGTGTGTTGGAAACGGGTCGCCCGATGCTACGTTCTACCAACACGGGTGCCACGGCATTGATTGGTTCGGACGGAATTGTCGTTGCTCAACTCGCGACCGAAACGCGCGGTAGTTTGCGTGTCAAAGTACAGGGCGTGCAAGGCATCACACCCTACATCCTTTGGGGCAATCGCGGTATTTTGGCTTTGTTAAGCTTGTCTTTGCTTTGCGCGTTTACGCTTGCGCGCATCAGCAAAAATCGCGTGCCGCGCTAGCCAGCAAGTTTTTTATTGCGGCGATTTTGTTTGCGCATCAATGTCGGCAAGGCATTCACGGCCACGCTCAGTAATCTGCGTTTTTCCGGTTGTGGGGTTGATTTCAATGTGGGCTTTTTTGCTCAGGAATGTCGCCACTGCTTCGCGTAAAACGCTATCACTGTCATTGGCAACTGCGCGCAAACCATCGATGCATTGTTTGATAAACAAAACCTGTCGACCGGTTTCCGTTAATTCCAAACTTCCATCTTTGCGATAAGCCAGTAACTTGATACCGCATAGCCGTTTCGTATTGCGGGCGACGCAGGCACTTGGTCGAGCAGAACGCTGTAACTTACTGACCTGCTCTAACGCGTCATACTCGTCGATACTTAGTTTTTGATTCATGCTGTTCTTTTGTTGGTGTTTTCAAGCGCAAATTTTACGTGAACATGCGAGGACGCTGTAAATAATCGCATCAATGCTTTTTTCCCTCCGCTGGGAATCATTCTTGATGTTACGTCCGTTAGAAAATCTCGGTTAAACTTAAGTTTATCTAAAAATGCTTAGGATCTCTCGATGTTGTCTAGACATGAACCTAGGCGACATGAACTTTTTATCGTCAATATGAATTATGAAAATTAAAACAAAAATTTTAATAGCGTTTGCGCCTGTCGTTTTTTTTCTATACGGCCTCCCCGAAGTTGTGTACGCAAATGAACCCGCTTCGAACGATGGTATTGCGTGGCGCAAAGATAATGATGTTGATGGGGCGTTTGCTCTGGCAAAGGCGAGTAAGCGGCCCGTTTTTTTATACTGGGGAGCGGTTTGGTGTCCACCGTGCAATCAGGTAAAGGCAACGATTTTCAATCGCAAGGACTTTATTCAAAAATCCCGTCATTTCGTTCCCGTTTATTTGGACGGCGATACAGCGGGAGCGCAAAAGCTAGCGGCGCAATTTAAAGTTCGGGGCTACCCCACAATGATTTTGTTCAAACCGGATGGCACGGAGATTACTCGCTTACCGGGTGAGGTTGATGCACAGCGCTATGTTCAGGTGCTGAGTCTGGCCATGAATACCAACGGTTCAGTCGAAGAATCCTTACGCCAAGCTTTGTCTGGAAGCAAAAAATTAAGTCAAAACGATTGGCGCTTGCTTGCAGATTATTCATGGGATGACCCACAGCAAAAGTTGATACCGCCAAAAGAGATAGCGCAAACTTTAATGCGCTTAGCGGAGAAAGCCCCAGCAGGCGACAATGCTGTGCGCTTGAATACGAAAGCCTTGGCAGCCTTGGCAAACGATCAAACTGCGCCAAAGTTAAGCACGCTTGAACAGGAAAAAGCGAGCGAGAAGATGCTTAAATTACTCAAAGATGCTCGCCTAGCGCGAGATAACATGGATCTGTTAGGTGGTGCGTCGACTGAGTTGGTCGGTCTTTTAACAGCAGCGAATTCCGAGCCGCGTAGCAAGTTAAAAGAGGCCATGAATGCCGCATTGACAAAGTTAGCTGATGACAAAACGCTCTCGAAAACAGAGCGACTGACCGCGATCAACGCGCAAGTCAAACTCGCGACCATGGATACAGCAAAACCTAGCAGCGCGCTGCAAGCGGCTGTCAAACTGCGGGTGGCACAAATCGATAAAGCCACAACAGACGGTTATGAACGTCAATCAGTCGTCAACGCCGCCGCGCATGCGCTCGGCAATGCGGGTTTGATAGACGCGTCCGATGAATTGCTCACTGCTGAATTAAAGCGTTCGCATTCGCCTTACTACTTCATGTCAACTTTGGGTGCGAATGCAAAAAAGCGGGGTGACAACGCAGCGGCTGCCAATTGGTATGAGCAAGCCTATAACGCATCAAAAGGACCGGCAACACGATTGCAATGGGGAGCAAATTACGTCAGCAATTTAGTTGATTTAGCGCCCACCGACGAAGCGCGCATTGAAAAAGCGGTACAGAATGTTTTCGCAGAATTAAGTGGCACAGAAAACGCATTTTACGAACGAAATCGTAATTACTTGGAAAAAATGAGTAAGAAGTTAATGGATTGGAACGCAGGTGGTAAGCACCAAACTGCAATACTCAAAATGAAAACTCAGCTTGATGATATTTGCAACAAATTGCCGGCGAATGACAACCAAAGGGCGACTTGCTCCACTGTATTGCCGATCAAAACCTAGGGAAGCGCGCAAAGGCTTTTAGAATAATTTACTACCGTCGTTTCTTTGCGCACTCTGCGTCTTTTCGGTAATGTTTTAATGCTTCGTGAGATTTTTTAAAGCACTAACTCGCCCGCAAACTATCAACGATATTCATCCTCGCGGCACGCCATGAAGGAATGAAGCCGCCAACAAAGCCCATGAAAAGAGCGAAAAGAATCGTTTGTAATACGATTTTTGCAGTGAGTTTGAATTGAAACGCTAACTCACTAAAAGTTTGAAAGTTCGTCGTAGAGATATCGACTGCTTGCATCCAACTTGCCGCAAAAAGCCCGATCAAACCTCCCACCAAGGAAAGCAGCAAAGACTCCAGCAAGAAGGCGATGAGCACAGCACTGCGCTGAAAGCCTAAAGCGCGTAAGGTGCCAATCTCGCCAACCCGTTGCGCGACGGCAGCAAACATGGTGATCATTGCGCCCACTACTGCGCCGATGGAAAAAATGACGGAAAGACTCAGACCAAGATAACGAATGAAGGTAGCCAGCGCTTCGCTTTGCTCTGCATAAAACTGAATCTCTGGCTTAGCCTCAATTTGCAAACGCGGATCGTCTGCAATGGTCGATTTAATACCAGCGAAGGCCGATTGATCGGCGAGCTTAAATACCATCGTTGAATAGCTATTGCGTCGAAACGCGGCCATCAATTGCTCGGCATCACCCCAAATCTCACTATCAAATCCTGTTTTTCCTGAATCAAATACACCGACAACAGTCCAATCGCGCTGGGCAAAACGTAAGGTTTC
>CAYPNW010000053.1:2633-12592 GCA_964411965.1 uncultured Burkholderiaceae bacterium | reverse complement strand
GCACCAAGTTTGTTACGTGCACCGTTGATGGTGAAGCCTTGGTCGTACAACAACTCGCGAATGCGTCGAATGAGGAGCACTTCGTGATGTTGGTAATAGCGCCGATTGCCGCGACGTTTGACCGGTTTGAGCTGGTTGAATTCTTGCTCCCAATAGCGCAACACATGTGGCTTGACGCCACATAAATCACCGACTTCGCCAATCGTAAAATAGCGTTTGGCGGGAATCGGCGGCAATACGATGGCGTCCATGTTGAATTCGCTTTAGTGGAAAGTCAGGCAGCTTGGGCAAGGAGTTTGTTAGCTTGTTCTTCAACCATACTTTTGAGTTTTTGGCTCGCGTGAAACGTCACCACACGACGCGCTGTGATGGGTATTTCTTCACCAGTTTTGGGGTTGCGGCCAGGGCGTTGTGGTTTATCACGCAATTGAAAATTACCGAAACCGGACAACTTGACCGACGCGCCTTTTTCCAAGGCATCACGCATTTCGTCAAAAAACGTTTCAACCATATCTTTGGCTTCGCGCTTATTCAAACCAACTTGCTCAAACAACAACTCGGCCAATTCAGCCTTGGTCAGCGTGGGCAATTCTTTTTCCGCTTGCGTGCGTGCTTGCACTTCGCGCATGGCGCGATTCAAATCTGCATTCAGCACGGATTGAAGTTCTGCGGAGCTTACGTCGTTCATTATTGTTTTCTCACATGCCTGTGTAAAGTAATAAGGCGCAGAGTTAATCTGCGCCTTATTCTTTCACTATGATCAATTAATTTATTTCAAATTTAGGAAGCTCTGATTAAGTTACTGCGCGATCAAATTTTGAACCTGCGATGCTCGCTGTACAGTCGTACAGGTGCGCTTCTCGATTCAAACTTTGGCCGCTCGCTACACTTAATCAGACTTTCCTCAGCGTAATTTCGCCGAAAATTTTGTTGTAACTGAAGCGAGTAAATCTGACATTGCGGCATCAATTTTATCGTCGCTAAGCGTACTTTGAGTATCTTGCAAGCTAAAGCGGAAAGCAAGACTTTTCTCACCTTCTTGCAAACCTTTTCCACGATATTCATCAAATAAAACAACGGCTTGCACAATTTTACACGAATCATGATGTTGCGCAGCAGCATTAAAACCGTCGATTAAATCTTGTGCGGAAACGGCCTCGCTTACGACAACAGCAAGGTCACGAACGGCCTGTTGGTACTTAGAAATTTCGCGGTATTGCGGCAAATTCAAACTTTGCAGTGCAGCAACTTCGACTTCGAAAACAATCGGCGCCAAGGGCAAATCATACTTTTGTTGCAAGCGCGGATGTAGTTCACCTATAAAACCTATTTCCACACCATCACATTCGATTTTTGCTGAACGTCCAGGATGCAAAGCGGGATGTTGTGCTTTGCTAAAACGCAAAACTTTCGGCGCAAATAAATTTTCTAGGTCAGCTTTCACGTCAAAGAAGTCAACGTGGCGACTGGCTTGTCCCCATTGCTCCTCAGCGACTGGTCCATAAGCTAACGCGGCTAAGCGCTTTGGTTGATGGTAACCAGCGACAGTCAACCCGCCATCCAGAACGCTTGCATCGCGCAAATAAATCGGCGCGATTTCAAACACGCGAACGCGGGCAATTTTTCGGTTCAGGTTGTACCGAGCGTTTGCCACCAAGCTTGCGACCAAACTCGTGCGCATCACACTCATCTGACTGGCAATTGGATTTTGTAAGCGAATTGCTTGCTCGTTATTGCAAAAGTCCTTCTCCCAATCCGCATCGACAAAACTGTAGTTCACGACTTCTTGGTAATCCAAATCGGCAACTTGACGGCGCAAGGTAAATAAATCGCGTTGGTTCTCTGGCTTGACCAACATACGATTTTCTGCAACTGGCGGCAATGCAGGAATATTTTCAAAGCCATACACACGCACGACTTCTTCGATGAGGTCTTCTTCTATTTCAAGGTCAAAGCGAAAACTCGGCGGCGTGACAGAAAACAAGCCTGGCTCTTGCGTGAATTGAAAACCTAAGCGAGTAAAAATATCGGCAATTTGCGCGTCAGTGAGAGGCACTCCAATGATTTTCTGCGCCCGAGCGGTGCGCATACACACTGCAGGCCGTTTTGGCAGATTAATTATCTGATCATCAACAGGTCCTACCTTCACCTGCGCGGGGCCACCACATATTTCTACGATCAAGCTGGTGATGCGCTCGAGATGTTCAACGGTGGTTGCGTAGTCGACACCGCGCTCGAAACGATGAGCGGCATCCGTGGAGAAATTGTATTTTCTTGCGCGCCCTTGGATGGCGCTTGGCCACCAAAACGCCGCTTCGAGGTACACGTTTTGCGTGTCGAGCGAGACTGCGGTTGCGTCGCCACCCATGATACCTGCCAAGGATTCGATCGCTTTCTCATCTGCAATAACGCCAACCCACTCATCAACGGCGACGGTATTGCCATTTAAAAGTTTCAACGATTCACCAGCCTTACCCCAGCGGACGTCTAACTTACCGTGAATCTTGTCGAGATCGAACACGTGGGTAGGACGCCCAAGTTCTAACATCACATAATTGGAGATATCAACCAGCGCTGAAATTGAACGTTGTCCACTTCGTTCTAAGCGTTGTTTCATCCAATCAGGTGTTGCCGCGCGGGCATTCACGCCGCGTAAAATTCGGCCACTAAAACGCCCGCATAAATCCGGTGCGGAGATGCTTACTGGCAAGGTTTCATCCATCGTGACTTGCACGGCTGGCATGTCGGGTAAGCGCAAGGGCGTGCCAGTGAGAGCTGAAACTTCGCGCGCAACACCATGTACGGAAAGGCAATCCGCTTTGTTGGGCGTCAGTTTGATCGTAAATTTGAGATCATTTAAATCGTAGTAATCGCGGAAATTTCTTCCAACCGGTGCATCAGTTGGCAAATCAAGTAAACCTTGGTTTTCATCGGATAACTTCAATTCCCTGGCCGAACACAACATGCCTTGCGACTCGACGCCGCGCAACTTTCCTAACTTGATATGAAACGCTTTTCCATCATCACCTGGCGGCAACACTGCGCCTACCATAGCACAAGGAATTTTCATACCAAGGCGCACATTCGGCGCACCGCACACAATATTGAGTAAGGTTCCCGTTCCTACATCGACTTGGCAAACATTAAGCCGATCGGCATCTGGGTGTTTCTCGATCGCCCGTATTTCAGCAACCACGACATTAGTAAAAGGCGGCACAACTGGCTCAATCGCTTCAACTTCGAGGCCGGACATCGTCAATAAATGGGCCAATTCATCCGAGGACAAAGTCGGATTCACCATGGTACGTAACCAATTTTCAGAAAATTGCATAGTTTCTTCTTTTAAATAAACCGCGATTCATTCGCTAGTTTTTTTCTTGATGACTTAGATCGTTGGACTAGTTAAATTGCTTCAAGAAACGCAAATCACCCTCATAAAACAGGCGCAAATCGTTTATGCCATAGCGCAGCATAGCCAATCGTTCTATGCCAGAACCGAAGGCAAATCCAATAAATTTTTCAGGATCTAAGCCCATATTTTTGATCACAGTTGGGTGGACTTGCCCCGAACCAGAAACCTCAAGCCAGCGGCCTTTTAAGGACCCGCTGCCAAAGGCAATATCGATTTCGGCCGATGGCTCAGTAAATGGAAAGTAAGAAGGTCTAAAACGCACTTGCAGGTCATCCGTCTCAAAAAACGCCTTCACAAAATTCAGATAAACACCTTTTAAATCGGCGAAGCTGATATTTTGATCTATCCACAATCCTTCAACCTGATGAAACATGGGTGAATGTGTCGCATCGCTATCGACGCGATAAGTACGCCCTGGCGCGATCACTTTGATGGGTGGCGTATGCATGCGCGCATAACGTACTTGCATTGGGCTCGTATGCGTGCGTAGCAGCAAGGGCTTGCCTTGGGTGTCACTGCCCTCAACGTAGAACGTATCTTGCATCGAGCGTGCAGGATGATTTTCTGGACTATTTAGGGCGGTAAAATTGGTCCAATCTGTTTCGATTTCAGGGCCATCCGCCACATCGAAACCGATTGAGCCAAATATCTCTTCAATTCTCTGCCATGCGCGCATAACAGGGTGTATGCCGCCCATGCTGCGCCCGCGACCAGGCAAGGTCACGTCAATCGCTTCGGCGCTGAGTCGCGCTTGCAGTTGTTGTTGGGCTAAAGCATCCCGACATTGATTAAGCGCGTTTTCGATTTGGTCTTTTGCCGCGTTGATGACAGCACCTTGTGCCTTACGTTGTTCTGGCTCAAGTTGCGACAAGGCCTTCATGTGGGCAGTGATTTTGCCCGTTTTACCTAGATAATTTGCTTTTGCATTTTCCAGTGCTGCTGCATCCGCAGCGGCAGAAAATTCTGCACGCGCTTGGCTTACCAGTTCATCTAATGAATTCATGCGTATTTCCCGCTCGCTGGGAATAAAAATTGAACAAAAAAACGGGGCACAGGTTTCACCCTCTGCCCCGCTTTTAGAGAAAACCCGCTTACGCGAATTTCACTGCGCTACGAACTCAAGCGGCCAGAGTAGCCTTAACCTGATTAACGATAGCGGTAAATGCTGGTTTATCCATCACAGCCATATCGGCAAGAACCTTACGATCCAATTCGATACATGCTTTTTTCAAACCATTCATGAATACACTGTAAGTCATACCATGCTGGCGTGACGCTGCATTGATACGTGTAATCCATAATGCACGGAACACACGCTTTTTATTGCGACGATCGCGATAAGCATATTGACCAGCGCGCATAACAGCTTGCTTGGCAATACGATAGACTTTGCTACGACGACCACGATAGCCTTTGGCTAAATCGAGGACTTTTTTATGACGGGCACGAGCGGTAACCCCACGTTTGACTCTAGGCATAATAACTCCTTAAAAGTTGGGATGAGGTTAAGCGTTCGGCATCATGCGCATGACTGATGTTACGTCTGACGCATTGATGTTTCTGATACCACGCAATTGACGTTTTGATTTCGTCGTTTTCTTAGTCAAAATATGACGTTTGAAAGCGTGACCACTTTTAACAGTTCCACCTGGACGCACACGAAAGCGCTTCTTGGCAGAGCTCTTGGTTTTCATTTTTGGCATAACACATCTGTCTTTTTACGACAGCTCCGTTGTATATGATGGTAGGTGGCAACAATGACGATGCACTTGGATGCCTACTTCTCACTTAGTAAGGGAATGAAATCTAGTTCATCACCCAATGCCAGAAAGTCAAAATACGAATAACTTTCCAGCAAATCTTCAAAAACTCTTACTTTTTCTTCTTAGGCGCCAAAATCATAATCATTTGACGTCCTTCCATCTTCGGAAACTGCTCTACCTGGCCATACGGATCAAGATCAACCTTCAAACGCTCAAGCATACGCATGCCGATTTCTTGATGCGCCATTTCACGACCGCGAAAGCGCAGTGTGATTTTAGTCTTATCGCCGTCGTCCAAGAACTTAATCAAATTACGCAATTTGATGTTGTAATCGCCATCATCCGTGCCAGGGCGAAATTTCACCTCTTTAACGAGGATGACCTTTTGCTTTAGCTTGGCTTCATGCGCCTTCTTTTGCTCTTGGTATTTAAACTTACCGTAATCCATCAAACGGCAAACTGGAGGCTGTGCCGTTGGCGCTATTTCCACCAAATCGACGCTTGCCTCTTCAGACAAACGTAATGCCTCACTCAATTTGACTATGCCTAAAGGCTCGTTATCAACGCCTGATAAGCGCACTTCGAGCGCCGTGATTTCACCGTTGATGCGATGTGACTTTTCAGTAGCTATTGCAGTTTCCTTTAAAAATTAAATAAATAGGCTGTGCTCAACAACGCAGTTGAATCAAAGCTTGTCTCGAATTTCGCCATGTAGGCGTTCGATCAAAGCGTCTTGGGTCATGACACCCAGATCCAGATTCCCGCGTGTACGCACAGCCACAGAGTTCGCATCCCGTTCCTTATCACCGATTACGATGATGTAAGGCAATTTTTGAATTGAATGCTCGCGTATTTTATAGGTTATTTTCTCATTACGCAAATCAGTATTCACTCTAAACCCTTGTTTCTTCAGGTTTTCTGCGACTTTCATTGCATATTCGGCCTGCGATTCCGATATATTTAAAACACTAACTTGCACAGGAGCCAACCAAAGCGGCAAGGCTCCGGCATGATTTTCGATCAATATTCCTATAAATCTTTCCATTGAACCAACAATTGCGCGATGGAGCATCACCGGAATTTGACGCGAGTTATCATCAGAAACATATTCTGCGCCGAGTCGACCTGGCATAGAAAAATCGACTTGCATCGTACCCACTTGCCATGGGCGACCTAAACTATCCTTCAGATGATATTCAATCTTCGGTCCGTAAAACGCACCTTCTCCTGGCAACTCCTCCCAACTCATGCCACATTGACGCAATGCTGTGCGCAAAGTTTCTTCCGCCCTATCCCAAGTCTCATCGGAGCCAATTCGGTTTTCAGGACGTAACGCCAACTTAATGGCAATATTCTTGAAGCCAAAATCTTGGTAAACCTTCATTGCCTGCGGATGAAATGCCATCACCTCAGCTTGGATTTGTTCTTCAGTACAAAAAATATGACCATCATCTTGAGTAAAACCGCGCACACGCATAATGCCGTGTAATGCCCCAGAAGGTTCGTTCCTATGACATTGGCCAAATTCACCGTAACGCAAAGGCAATTCTCGGTAGCTGCGCATATTCGAATTGAATATTTGCACATGCCCAGGGCAGTTCATTGGCTTTAGCGCATAGTTGCGATTTTCAGACTCAGTACTGAACATATTTTCACGGTAATTTTCCCAATGACCAGTCTTTTCCCACAAAGTGCGATCAAGGATTTGTGGTGCTTTAACTTCCTGATAACCACAGTCTTGATAGACCTTGCGCATGTACTGTTCAACTTGCTGCCAAATAGTCCAACCTTTTGGATGCCAAAAAACCAAACCAGGGGCTTCATCCTGAAAGTGGAAAAAATCTAAAGCTTTTCCAAGCTTGCGATGATCGCGTTTCTCCGCCTCTTCCAACATATGGAGATAGGCTTCTTGATCCTCTTTCTTCGCAAAGGCAGTGCCATAAACGCGCTGCAACATTTCGTTTTTTGAGTCACCGCGCCAGTAGGCGCCTGCCAATTTCATCAGCTTGAAAACCTTGAGCTTTCCAGTTGACGGTACGTGAGGACCGCGACATAAATCCGTAAAGTTGCCCTCTGTGTACAAGGAGACGTCTTGATCCACAGGAATTGATTCGATGATTTCTGCTTTATAGGCTTCGCCAATTGATTTGAAATACGCAACCGCCTCGTCGCGTGGCAAGACTTTCCGTGTTACTGGTTCATCTTTTTTTGCCAGCTCGGCCATCTTCTTTTCGATCAAAACCAAGTCGTCAGGTGTAAATGGACGCTTATATGAAAAATCATAGTAAAAACCATTTTCAATCACCGGGCCAATTGTGACTTGCGCGTCTGGAAATAACTCTTTTACTGCATAGGCCAGAAGATGGGCTGTTGAATGACGAATGACCTCTAAGCCATCGGCGTCTTTATCAGTGACAATCGAAAGATCAACATCGCTGTCGATCAAATGCGAAGTATCGACCAGTTGACCATTCACTTTGCCCGCCAACGCCGCTTTGGCTAAGCCCGTGCCAATGCTTGCGGCAACTTGGGCGACAGTTACGGACTGTTCAAATTGACGCTGGGAACCATCTGGCAATCGAATTGAAATCATGTTTATCTCCAAATCAGGAAAATCATCGAATCAAATAAATAAATAAATCAAACACGCATAAAAAAAACGCGGACTAGCCGCGTTTTTTTCTAAAACAACAAACGAAAAATAACCTCGACTAGCGTCGCTTAACTTCCAATGCAATCGTAGTTCGCGGTGTCATAACCATGATGCCTTTCTCGCTCTTGTAAAAGTATTTTTCGTTGTCAATATTTTGGTGGGCGGTGCAGAATTCGAATCTGCGACCCCTTGGATGTCGACCAAGTATTCTAACCAGCTGAACTAACCGCCCGAGGAGCGAGACTATAGCAAACATCACCACAGGCGTAAAGTTCTTTTTTGTCGAAAACGTTTGCGCTTATTTAAACACGTGTGGAAGCAGTTACACTGGCATCCTCCAACCAAATAGTGCGCAACCAAATCCATGCTGAGTCTAGCGAGCAGTCGCTAGCAGCGAAACCAATATGAACAAAACTGATCATCAGACCCACCTGCACGAGCATCGCCACGGCGACGCCTCACATCGCCATTATTTTGAAGACAAGAGTCAAAAAATTCTTGCCTGGGCATTGGGGTTAACTATCTTCTTTGCCGCCGTGGAATTGATCTTCGGTTTTGTTTCTAATTCGCTCGCATTAATTTCAGATGCTGGACATATGGTGACAGACTCCGCCGCATTAGGATTGGCTCTGTTGGCCCAAGTCATCGCGAAACGTCCGCCAACTGCCAAAAACTCCTTCGGCTTTGGGCGTGCTGAGGCGCTTGCCGCATTTGTTAACGGTTTGATTATGCTTGCAGTGATCGCATGGATTTTTTATGAAGCGATTCAACGGCTTTCCTCACCAGAAATTGTGCAAGGCAAAGCGGTAATTGTGGTCGCCTCCATCGGGCTGGCGATTAATGTTTTGGTAGCATATATCCTGTCGCATGATAAACAAAGCGTGAATACGAAAGCTGCCCTTGTGCATGTGATGGGCGACCTATTGGGATCTATTGCAGCCATCGTCGCTGGTATCGTCATTTCTTACACAGCTTGGATGCAAATTGACCCACTCCTTTCCATGTTCGTTTCACTACTCATATTGAAATCAACTTTTGCCGTACTCGCTGAGTCCTATCACTTTCTCATGGAAGGCGTACCGCACCACATCGATTATTTGCAGATTGGTGTCGATTTAGAGAATCTTGATGGAGTTATTTCGGTGCACGACTTACACGTTTGGGATATGTCCCCCGGTCACCCTGCCCTAATTGGTCACCTCGAAGTGACGGATCTATCGGCGTGGCCAACAATTATGTCGAACGTAAAAACTTTGCTGCTGCAAAAGTACAAAATTGATCACGTCACCCTGCAACCCGAAGTGCATGCGCACGATCATACGGGCAGTCAATGTTCCGATATGCATCAGCCTGCGGAACTAAATTAACTCTACGGCCTGTCTCGACCAAGCGATTTGCTGTTTCGTGCGTGAATGCATCAAAATGCCGCGTAGATCGTTTTCCATCCAAAGCAAGTTCGTGACTTAAAATTTGTCTCGTCGCATTGCGTTTCCTATTTTGAGGGTCGCTAACGCAGGGCCAAAAAAGTGCTATTCTTCAGTAGCAAATTTACCATCAGCGCTGCAGGTAATTTTTTAAGCGCAAATGATCCCTGCCTTGCCCTCAACACGACATTTTTCAAAAGCCTGTTCTTGCTTCATACCGACTAACCACCGCATTAAGGAAAAGCAATGATTCAACTCAATATCAACGGAAAAACGGCGCAACTTGACATTGCAGACGACACGCCGATTTTATGGGCGTTACGCGACGCGGCAGGCTTAACAGGAACGAAATTTGGTTGCGGCATGGCACTTTGCGGCGCGTGCACTGTGCATCTCGATGGTGAACCTATTCGCTCTTGCGTTACACCTGTCTCGGTAGCGTTAGGCAAAAAAATTACCACCATTGAGGCAATGGAATCCGACACTGTCGGAAAAGCTGTACAAAACGCGTGGATAGATTTGGGCGTTCCCCAGTGTGGCTATTGCCAATCGGGCCAAATCATGTCTGCTACGGCACTCCTGAGAAAAACCCATAACCCCAACGATAAGCAAATCGACGAAGCAATGAGCGGCAATATTTGTCGTTGCGGCACTTACACGCGCATTCGAGCGGCAATCAAACAAGCTGCGCAGGCAATTGCAACGCC
>CAYPNW010000053.1:0-2533 GCA_964411965.1 uncultured Burkholderiaceae bacterium | reverse complement strand
CGCTGGAAGGTCGCACTAGACCAAGTAAAAGCCGTGAATCATGAGGTTATTCACACAAGCTCTGGCAAACGCTTTGGTTTTGGCGAATTGGCGCTCGAAGCGGCAAAGATAGCGATCCCTGCTGCCAATCAAATCACACTCCGTGATAGCAAGGATTTCCGCTATATCGGCAAACAAAGCACGCGTGGTATTGATCTCAAAAAAATCGTCACGGGCAATACGCACTATGGCATCGATACCAAACTTGACGGCATGCTTTATGCGGTGATTGCCCGTCCGCCTGTGTTTGGCGGAAAATTAAAACGCCTAGACAAATCGGCGGCACTCAAAGTCGCAGGTGTTCTTCGTGTGGTTGAATTACCGCCTAGTCCACCACCCGCTTTTTTTAATCCGCTCGGCGGTGTCGCCGTGATTGCCACAAACACATGGGCGGCTATTAAGGGGCGCGAAGCATTAGTGCTCGAATGGGATGACGGGGCAAACGCCAACTACGATTCAATCGCTTTTCAAAAAACGCTGCGCGCGGCCGTCAATCAAGCTGCAAAGCCAGCGCGGGACCAAGGGAAAACAGTCGATGTGCTGGCCGCGTCAAAAAATAAGTTTGCTGCGGAATACTACCTCCCTCACCTAGCGCACGCCACCATGGAACCGCCGGCTGCCACAGCACGTATCGTCAACGGTAAGTGCGAAGTATGGGCCTGCGTGCAAGCACCACAGGCCGCAGTTGACACTGTTGCTGCGCAACTAAAAATGAAGCCCGAAGATGTCACGGTTCATGTGACCTTACTAGGTGGCGGCTTTGGACGCAAATCAAAACCCGATTTCGCAGCGGAAGCCGCACTTTTATCAAAAGCAATGGATGGAAAACCAGTAAAAGTGACTTGGACGCGTGACGATGATTTGCATCACGATTATTTGCACACGGTTTCCGTCGAAAGGCTTGAAGTTGCCCTCGATGAAAAGAATATGCCAAACGCCTGGCTGCATCGCACTGCTGCGCCCACCATCGCATCGACCTTCGCGGCTGGGGCGAACGTCCAACAAGCGTTCGAGCTCGGCATGTCGGCGACCAATGTGCCGTTTGCCATCCCCAATATCCGTGTTGAAGTTCCTGAAGTTGCGGCACATACCCGCATTGGATGGTTCCGCTCGGTTTCAAATATTCCGCATAGTTTTGCAATTCAATCTTTTGTAGCAGAACTTGCTCATGTGGCGAAAAAAGACCATCGCTCGTATTTGCTAGATTTGTTAGGCCCTGATCGAAAAATTGATCCGCGCAGCATGGCTGACAGCTTTAATTACGGCGAGTCGCCAGAAATCTATCCAGTTGATATTGGGCGGATGCGTAAGGTGATTGAGCTTGCCACAAGCAAAGCAGGCTGGGGCAAAAAATTGCCCAAAGGCCGCGGTCTTGGCTTGGCTGTTACGTATAGTTTTGTCAGCTATGTCGCCGTGGTTATTGAGGTGGACGTGAACGCAAAAGGCGACATCAAGATACCTAAAGTTGACATCGCAATAGATTGCGGCCCTAGCATTAACCCCGATCGTGTGCGCTCTCAAGCAGAAGGAGCTTGCATTATGGGATTAAGTCTTGCCATGACAGGTGAAATTTCCTTTAAAAATGGGCGCGTTGAGCAAGATAATTTTCACCAGTACGAAGTGCTTCGTGCATTCGCTGCACCAAAAGAGATTCTCACGCACATTGTCGCTCACAATTTTGATGTGCCTTTAGGTGGTGTCGGTGAACCTGCTACGCCACCAATTGCACCAGCACTGTGCAATGCTATTTTTGCCGCAACTGGAAAACGCATACGCAACTTGCCAATTCGCGACCAAGCAAAGCGCGCTTAGTCAAAGCAAGCAACTGCTTTCGCGATTGTGCTTCGAGAGGGAAATTGAAGGAGAATTCGTGCAACAGAATTACCCCTTGTTTTCGCTTTTTGGTGGCGGCATGAACGCAAAGCGAAAATACGCTAACCTTACTTCAATACACGATTGCATTTTCGATTAAAAACTTCCTGAACACATGGCACTTACTTTCACAAAAAATAGCCCGCGTTTTATTTTGCTTAGAATCTTCTTCTTACTAGCAATACAGGGAAGCTCTGCGCAAGCGCAACTTGTACTTACGACTGATCCGATCAAAATTAATTTAGAAGGCTATCTCAATGCCAGCGTTGGACATAGTGAAAATGCCAAACATACGAACCAAGGCGCCGCGCGGACGACCCAAGCGGAAGGCGGACTGCGCGTCTATGCCGAGCATAGCTTAGCGCCACAACAAGTGATCGGCGTCCGCGTCGAAGTCAATGCATCACCGCAAGATCATCTTAATGTGGGCGAACGCAGCCTACTTTATATTGATTCATTTGGGCGCTTTGAAATTGGACGACGCCGCGGCTTGCCTGATAGTTTGATTGGTTATGCACCCAATACTTACGCGTTTACTTCGGCTGAATTCGGTGTCACGTCGGGGCGCACTCTAGACCCTGGTGCAAGACTTGTGACCAGTTTTTTACCTGCGAATCTCGCA
>CAYPNW010000052.1:8335-12673 GCA_964411965.1 uncultured Burkholderiaceae bacterium | reverse complement strand
CGTTTTACGTCAAAAAATCCAGTCATGTTGCCTCCCTTAAGCGCGGTCGGCGACACGCTCGCCCATAATGCCTGATGGGCGCAAGGTCAAGACGATGATCAGCACAACGAAGGCAAAAATATCTTGATACTGGCTTCCCAAAATGCCGCCTGTTAGATCACCGATGTAACCGGCGCCCATGCTCTCAATGAGCCCCAACAAAATGCCTCCGACCATAGCGCCATAGATATTGCCGATACCGCCTAGCACTGCAGCGCAAAACGCTTTTAGTCCAGGCACTGTACCCATCGCAAATTGTGCCGATGAATAGTTTGCTGCCCACATCACACCGGCAATCGCGGCCAGCCCAGCGCCGATCACAAAAGTAATCACGATGATTTGATTCGAGTCCACACCCATCAAGCCTGCCACGCGTGGATTTTCTGAAGTCGCGCGCATCGCCCTGCCCATCTTGGTTTTTTCGACCAACAACACCAAGCCCAACATGGCAAGTGTGGAGAGTATGAGCAACACGATTTGCGTTTGCGAGATAAACGCGCCACCAATCTCAATTGGCGTTGAAGGCATGATGGTTGGGAAAGAAATCGGACTACGCCCCCAAATCAGCATGGCAAAGGTTTGCAGCAAAATCGACACACCAATTGCCGTAATCAATGGTGCGAGCCGTGGCGCATTACGTAGCTTTCGATAAGCGACCCGCTCAATGATCACATTCACCAGCATGCACATGGGAATGGCACCAATAATGGCTATCAGTAGCTTGATCAAGCCGGGCAATTCTGGGTTGACCATTTCCACTACTTTCAAAATACTTAAGCCGACCATGGCGCCCACCATGAGCACGTCGCCGTGGGCAAAATTGATCAAATTGAGCACCCCATAAACCATCGTATAACCCAGTGCCACTAGGGCGTACATGCTCCCTAGTACCAAGCCATTAATGAGTTGCTGAATAAAGGTCTCCATCTATTTTTTCGCTTTCAATTTTTATTTTTCGTGATTGTTACGTTGGGCTTTTTACTTTTTTTGTGCAGTGCGATTCTTTTTCTGCACCTGCCTTGCTACGCCATTACTGCTGCCATAGCGAGCAGCGATCCCTCTTGTTCTTTCTGATTTCGGCCGATAAAAAATCTGCCAATTCTACATACTCCCGTATTTTTGTAAATTATTTCTGCTTTTGCGCCAATAAACAAAGCAACTCAATAAATTACCCATCACAGTATCAATTAATAATCCAGACTTGCTACATGGAATTTACGCAAACAAGACAAGCGATCAATCAGCCGTTGAGAAACTTAATTGCTTTGTTTTTGTACCGCGTTAAGCCCCTTAGGTAAGGGGAAAGTCACATGCTCTTCCACACCTTCCAAGGTACGAACACTTTTTACACCAAAGGCTTTGAGGCGGGCGATCACCTCTTCGACCAAAATTTCTGGTGCCGATGCGCCGGCAGTTACGCCCACGCGCACGCTGTTTTCCAGCCATTCGTTTTTGATTTCGTCGGCATTATCGACCATGTGTGCGATGGCACCTTTTTTCTCAGCCACTTCGCGCAAGCGATTGGAATTTGAGCTATTCGGACTGCCCACGACGATGACTAGATCAACTTGGGGAGCCATGAATTTGACAGCCTCCTGCCGATTCGTGGTGGCGTAGCAAATATCGCCCTTCTTCGGTTCCGCGATGGTAGGAAAGCGTTGCTTCAACGCGACAATGACCTCCTCCGTATCATCAACCGACAATGTGGTCTGCGTGACGTAAGCTAACAAGTCGGGATCGTTGACAACCAACGCCGCAACATCGTCCACTGTTTCCACCAAGTGCATACCGTCGTCACTCTGCCCCATCGTGCCTTCGACTTCGGGGTGCCCGTGATGACCGATCATGATAATTTCACGTCCCTCGCGGCGCATTTTTGCGACTTCGATGTGTACCTTGGTAACTAAGGGACAAGTCGCATCAAAGACGGTGAGCCCACGTTCTTCCGCGTCTTTGCGAACGGCGCGCGAGACGCCATGGGCCGAATAAATGAGTGTATTGCCAGGCGGGACGTCGTCGAGTTCTTCAATAAAAATTGCGCCCTTTTGGCGCAAATCGTTGACCACATAAGCGTTGTGCACGATTTCGTGTCGCACGTAAATCGGGGCGCCAAACTGTTTCAGCGCTAATTCAACAATATCAATGGCGCGATCAACGCCTGCGCAAAAACCCCGCGGTTGGGCAAGTAAGATTTCTTTTTCCATAAACTTTTCTACAAAATACTGATAATTTTGGTTTCGAAGACCACGCTCTTTCCCGCCAAGGGGTGATTGAAGTCAAACAAAGCAAAAGTTGGGCCGATTGCCCGCAAAATACCAGCAAAGCGCCCACCGCTAGGCGCATTAAATTCCACCAAATCACCCACAGCGTAATTTTCATCAAAGGCGGAGTTCTCTTTGAGCGTTTGCATACTTACTTGTTGAATTAAATCGGGGTTATGTAAGCCAAACGCATTTTCTGGCGGCAACTCGACTTCGGTATGCGAGCCCTCTGCCAAGCCGATTAACGCTGCTTCTAATTCTGGGGCAAGTTGCCCTGTTCCCATTTGCAGCGTTGCAGGATTGCCATCAAATGTGTTAATAATATTATCACCTTCTGTGCTAGCTAAGCGATAATGCAAGGTCAAAAAAGCGTGGGGCGAAACGGTCATTACGGGCGCGGAAGAAGAGATGGTAGCGGACATAATTTACTTAAAATTAATACGGGTATTTGGGCTATCGTTTGGACGAGTTTGACTAAGTCAACATTTCCAGCGCGTTCGGTAAGTCCGCCATTGTAATTCCATTTCCAAATCAATTGTGGCTAGGCGACGAGCAGTAGACAGTGCTGTGGCACGGCAAGGTGTACGCAACAACAACACGATAGCTTTAGAAATGGAATAAGCCTGCAAAGACAGTAAAGTGCGCGAGTTTTAATCTTATAGTTGCAGTACAACATTTCGGAAAAAATATGGCGATTAATGAATGGCCGGAAGACCAACGACCACGAGAACGTTTAATCAAACATGGGGCCGCCGTGCTTTCTGATGCGGAGTTAATCGCGGTATTTCTGCGCGTTGGCGTCCGCGGCCAGAGTGCGGTTGATTTGGGACGAGAACTGCTCAGCCAATTTGGCTCTCTTACTGGTCTTTTTGCCGCCAGCATCAAAGATTTTTCCGCGATACATGGAATGGGTAGCGCGAAATATGCGCAGCTCCACGCGGTACTAGAACTAGCCAAGCGCGCGATCTCTGAGGAATTACAAACGAATACGTCACTTTCCTCGCCTGAGGCGGTAAAACGGTATTTGCAGCTCATGATAGGCAACAAAACCTACGAGTCCTTTGCCGTACTGTTTTTGGATGTAAAAAATCGCTTAATTGCCTCGGAAGAACTCTTTCGTGGCACATTGAGTCACGCCAGTGTCTATCCCCGCGAAGTCGTCATAGCGGCGCTACGCCACAACGCGGCAAGCATTATCCTTGCGCATAACCATCCATCGGGCACATGTGAACCGAGTTCTGCAGACCTGACGCTAACCAACACCTTGAAACAAGCATTAGCCTTAGTTGACGTACGAATCTTGGATCATTTTATTGTCGCCAATCCGCGCGTGTATTCATTTGCCGAACACGGGCAAATTTGATGTAGTTGACGCTGATAACAGATTGTTTTCAGCGAGAGATAAAATTGTTAAATTTACGATCCAATAGAAGACACAATTGTTTTTCGCAAGTCATTGATAATTCATAGAATTTTCGTTATACTCGCTGTTTTTCCAATTTCGGAAACTATTAAGGAGTGGAACATGGCGCGTGTATGCCAAGTAACAGGGAAAGGGCCAATGGTTGGCAACAACGTTTCCCATGCAAACAACAAAACCAAACGTCGCTTTTTGCCTAATTTGCAAAATCGTCGCTTTTTCGTCGAATCTGAGAATCGTTGGGTTTCCCTGCGTTTGTCAAATGCTGGCTTGCGTGTTATCGATAAACTCGGCATTGACGCTGTGTTAGTCGATTTGCGTGCCCGCGGCGAAAAAGTTTAAGCGAAAATTATTGTTAGGAAAATATCATGGCTAAATCTGGTCGCGACAAAATCAAATTAGAATCGACAGCAGGAACAGGTCACTTCTACACGACATCAAAAAACAAGCGCACAATGCCTGAAAAAATGGAGATCATGAAATTTGATCCCAAGGCACGTAAGCATGTAATTTACAAAGAAACAAAAATTAAGTAAGTGAGGAACGCGGTTTGAGATGTCAATAAAACGAATCTCAACCCACCTTCGCTAAAAGCTGTTTGTTTCAAGGTTAAAAAAA
>CAYPNW010000052.1:0-8235 GCA_964411965.1 uncultured Burkholderiaceae bacterium | reverse complement strand
GATTGGAAAGTGCAATTCAGACTATTTCATTAAGCGTAACTGCGAAGTCTCAGTGAGAAGTCACGCAAAACCTGAATACCCGATGCTTCCGCACGTGTACACCAATCTTGAAGCTGATGCACCAGTTGCTCACGGCTTACGGTCGAACGCTCCCAAATTGCGCCTAATTCAATGCGCATATCGTGCATGGTTTTCAATGATTTGCTATGTTCTAACACGGCCGATAAATGATCAATTTGTGCATCTTCAAGTTTCGAAGGTTCGCGTTGCAATAATTTTTTCGCCGAGGCAAGGAAACCGTCTTCCCATTGTGCTTTTTGGCGTAATTGATCCACTTCTGCTTTCCAAGCATGGCGTAAAGAGCGCGTGTACTTTGCCATCACATCGTAACGGTTTGCGATTACCGCATGCAGAGTTTCCGTATCAATCGCGCTTTTCGCGAGCGCAAATTTTGGTTCAGGCGCGACTTTTTTGACGGTCGCTAATCCCAAAGTTTCTAAGGTGCGGATATATAACCAGCCGATATCGAACTCATACCATTTAGAAGAAAGCTTAGCTGAGGTACCAAACGTATGATGATTGTTATGCAGTTCTTCGCCACCAATCAAAATACCAAACGGAACGATGTTACGCGACGCATCCGGGCAATCGTAATTTCTATAACCCCAGTAATGGCCAATACCATTAATGATGCCCGCCGCTGTCACAGGAATCCAAAGCATCTGCACCGCCCAGACTGTAACGCCTTTCGCCCCAAACAAAATCACATCCAAAATCAACATCAAAGCGACACCTTGCCAACTAAAGCGCGTGTATAAATTGCGCTCAATCCAGTCGTCAGGCGTGCCGTGACCGTACTTTTGCATGGTTTCTAAATTTTTTGACTCTGCACGATACAATTCCGCACCTTCAAAAAACACTTTTTTGATACCGCGTGTGACTGGGCTATGTGGATCTTCTTCAGTTTCGCACTTCGCATGGTGCTTGCGATGGATGGATGCCCATTCTTTGGTCACTTGACCGGTTGTCAACCACAACCAGAAGCGAAAGAAATGGCTAGGAATGGCGTGCAATTCTAGTGCACGATGTGCCTGATGACGGTGCAAAAAGATGGTTACGCTTGCGATGGTGATGTGGGTGACAACCATCGTGAACCAAAACGTCTGCCAAGCGGTGGCACGACTGACGCCGTTGCTAAGAAAGTCAACGACGGAATTAATAAATTCGCTCAAAATAAGGGGTACTCCTCGGTTAATCAGTCAAAAATAGCTTATTTACACTAAAGCCAACAATGTATTTCTGCCGTTCCACCATTGTACGCTGTTTTCTTTCTGCTCTAACTAGGTAAAGAAACTTTATTTGAGGCATCAATTAAGGTCACAACTCGTTGGGCGTATGGCAATTCAATGCCGTTTTCTTTCAATAATTTCCATATCGCGCGATTCACTTCCGACACCACATTGGTGCGCCCATTTTCTGGATCGCTGATCCAAAATGAAACACGCAGGTCAAAGCCATCCGCGCCAAATTTCATCAAATACGATGAGGGTGGCGTTTCCTTGGAGACACGTTCTACGCTGCTCGCCGCCTCTAATAAGAGTGCAAGCGCCTTTTCGAGGTCAGTCTTGTAGTCAACACTAATTTCCGTGTTCAACACCATGGATCGGTCACTTAATGAAAAGTTTTGCACTGGGTTCGACACCAGCATTTCATTTGGAATGACGGATTCAATGCCATCCAAGGCCTTCAGCACGGTGTAGCGGGTGTTGATTTGCGTGATGGTGCCGCTGTATTTATCGACACTAATCATGTCGCCAATTGACATACTTCGATCAAACAAAATAATAAAACCCGAGACATAACTACTGGTAATTTTTTGCAAGCCGAAGCCTAAACCTACGCCTAATGCGCCGCCAAACACGGACAGGACTGTCAAGTCGATGCCGACGATACTCAAACTCACCAAAATGGCGATCAAAATCAAAGAAGTGCGGCCTAGGCGCGCCAAGACGACTTTCAGCGAGGAGTGCATGGTCGGCACCAACATAAGGCGCGCCTCCAACGCGGCACTTGCCCACATTGCGATAACCAAGGTCACTACCACTGAGGCGCTTGCTTGCAAGATTGTGAGTACGCTGACTTTGTGGCGCCCCAAAGGCAGGATGATGTTATCTAACGCGTCAAGCAACTCCTGCTGCATGCCAGAAAAATACAAAACCAGCCCTAACCACACCAAACTTGCAAATAACTTTTCAAACACCGACAAAAATTGACCTGCCGCCACCTCGCGGATAAAAATCCGCCGAAAGACGTAAAAGCCAAAACGGATCAACGCTAAGGAGCCAACTAGAGGAATCAAGAGGCGCAACAAATTTGTATGGTGCCACCTGGCTAGAACCAACTGCGCTATCAGCAAAAATATCCACGCCAAACTGGGGAAAATGACGCGGGAAAAACTCTCTACCCCCGCCTTAAGCACCAGCGATTGGGAAGCAACTTGAGGAAACGAGGCGCGATATCTGCGCGCCCCCAACCAAGCAAACAGAAAACAGAAAGCAACTACCGCAACTTGCCAAACAAAATTGCGATCATTAACATCGGTCGCTAAATCGTTGATGAGCGTGGTGAGCAAAGGCATAGTCATTGATCTTAAAAATTCTTAAAAAATGAGGAGTATAGTGAAAAACACCCTATATTGCGCTTTATTTAAAAGCGATAAAGAAATATACATATCCTTGTATAACATCAATCCAGCGTGCACTAAAAACGCTTATTTGGGTTCGGGTACACGTACTGGAATAGGCACGTTACACAACTCGATATAGCCCGCAGCGACCTTGTACCAATCGCCTCCACGATTTCGCTGCGCTTCAATGATCGCTTTAAAAGTGGGCGTATCGGTACGAAGTATTTCTAAGGGTGTGCGCTCTGCTAACGGCACATCGGCCGCCATACGCACCGCTTTAATCGGCGCCCTCTCCTCGGCTTTTTCATAAAACCCAAGTGGTCCGGTGCCGCGCGGCAAGCTCGACAGCAATTCGATTCCTTGCCGAACGCGCCCGACGACGGTGATGTTTCGATCAAGCTGGCGCGGCGCGTGGCCGGTTACCACATAAAGAGAGGTGCCATCACCACTGTTGACTTCATTGCCTCGCGCCACGCCCACGCTACCGTAACAATGCGCCAACCATGTGCTGCTTTTCTTTGGGTCGCGGCCAGCGGCAAATCCATTGCTGTGCCCCACCTGCGGCGCATAACCATCGATATCAGGCAAACGGGTAAAAGAGAAATTGTTTGTATATTTGACGGTGAACTCGGGCTCAAGTTGACGTTTGGCAGTTTTAACCAAGCGGCGCTTACTCGCGTCATCTTCGTCTGGATCAGCCCATTGGGCAACGTAATTATCATGCGAACGCACGATCGCTAAGCCGTCAAAATAATTTTCTCTTACAAGTAATTTGATGTTAGCAGCGTGCTTAGGTACAAAATCTGGCGCGAGTTCAATCACCACGCGCCCCTTCTCAAGTTCTAGGTAAAGCGTATTTTCTGGATCAAGCGGCCGCCAATCCTTAGGCAACGATGCTTTCAAGATGTCGCTCATGCTTGCTTTGGCTTTTGCCGATTGGGCGAAACTCATTGCGCTTAAGCTACTGACAAAAAGTACGGCCAAAGCGGTAGCGATCAGTTTTTGTTGGTTACGCAGTCTCATTTTTTTATCCCGTTTTTCTTTTCATGTACGAACAAAGCACAAGGCTACTGCAAAAATATCTCTATTTTTGATCGATGAATGTTGATCGATGAGTTCGCAGCAGCATTTTTACGAAAGCGTCAACTTACGCGATTGCGCTCACTTTGTCTATGAAGCCTACTTTTTGCAAGCCGCCCAATGGCTTCTGCTATGCTAAACCCGCTGTCGTTAGTTAATCACCAAATGTGATCGACAATGTTAGGTTCTGCGTTTTGGATTGACTAAGCTATTTGCAGGTGTTGTCGTAGTTTCGAGGCTAGCTTGTTCGACTCAATATTTTGCTTTCCCATACGTTGCAACTGAGAGAGACTTTGATTAATTGTGGTAAGTAGCCAAAGATTGGATCAAAAGATTGGACCAAAAATCGCAGTCGTACGTAGTTAAAGCGAATATTCAGGTTCAAAATTTGGTAACGCCGTAAGCTCATCAAAGTCTCATGCATTAGATGTTTTAAGACAATCCGCTTCCACACAATCAAAACAGACACTTATGCAATCATCTAATCAACCACTAATCGCGTTACCGACTCAATCGCGTCATTGCTTTGCGCTGAATATTCATCCACGCACAAACGATATCGAGCCGATTAATTGTATGGGACTCAGTGCACCAGATGCCCAAGACTTGGCAAATGCGCTGCCTTTTTTGGCTTGTGGTGAAGAGTCGGCCGTGCACGCATTTGGTGGAAGTTTATTGCGCGATATTGCACCCAACGAACAAGCCACAATGGTCGCCATCGCGGAAGATGAATTGCGCCACGCGACATGGTTAGAACGTTTGCGCATTGCATTGCCAGAACCCGATATAAGCCTGCCAACCGAAGGCATGGCACGTTTCTTCAAAAAGCTGCTCACCCGCAAAGCATCGCTCCACTTCGCCCGCGTCGCAGCACTCGACTTGGCGGTGTGCCATTTGTTAGCCCCGCTTTTACATACAAAGGCCAGCTTAATAGCAGCACCTGAAGTACGTGATGGCTTACTTGCTATCGTCCGCGACGAAGCACGGCACGTGCAGTTCGCAAAACAAACTGCGCAGCGCTTGGGGCTTAGCGTGCAGGCTCAAGAGCAAGTCAATCTCGCAATCGAACGACAACTTGTTGCCCTTTTAGCGCCAGTCACCCCAGGCTTGGTGCGATTGGCGCGTCAATCGCACTTGGTATGATTTCCACAGAACCAAATCTGGGCCAGCCTATTATCGCATCTGGTCGGCGACGTCTCTTGGGCACGGGCATTGCATTGCCAGGCCCCGCAATAAACAGTGGCGAACTTTGTGAACTCATCAGCCAGCGCTTCGGTATCAAGACGGCGCGCCACGGCAACATCTTAGCGCCTCGGCTCGGTGTGCATACCCGACACTTATGCCGTGATTTCTTTCAGGCACGAGAAGCGCCGCGTGCGGGTTCGCGCAATCCAGAACTAGCGGCATTAGCAGTAAAACGAGCAGTGGAAGATGCAGGCTTGCAACCGCAAAACTTATCTTATTTGATCAGTCATACGGCGACGCCTTCGACCTTGTTGCCGGCTGGTTCGGCGGAAATTTCACGCTTACTTGGCTTTAGTGGGCCGCATGCGGAACTGCGGCAAGCATGCACGGGCTTTGCCAATGCCTTGCAATTCGCTTTTGCACTTACAGCCACACCTGACGCCGCACCAGTTGCAATTGTTGGGGTTGAAACTGGGTCAGTTTATTTCGATCCAGGATGTTTGCAAACCGATACCAGCCAATGGATTAATTTTTTGCAGATGGGTGATGGCGCGGCGGCAGTCATTATCGGACCTGATCGCCCCACAGAAAGAGATGCCCAGCACGACGACCTTGCGCATTGGATTTCAGCCGCCTATTTTGGACAAATTCAAGCTCCCCCCCCTCCGGGTCTTACTCTCCGCTCTGGCGGATCCGATTGCACCACACCGCCCAATGGCACACTACTGTTTGAACATGATTTTAACGGCGTCGCCGAACACGGCTCTTTATTGTTGGAGGCCGGTAAAACCTTAATGGAACAAGCTGGTTATGATCTGGCAACAGCAAATTTCATCGTCCCACACCAGGCAAGTGGCGCGGTAGCGCCGTGGCTCGCAGAGCGATGGAATTATCCAGTAGAGAAAATCTCAAATCACGCGCAGCGTGTAGGTAATTTGGGCAGCGCTAGCATTTGGGCCGCCTTGCATGATTATCGACGTTCATCCCATGTGGGCCTCTCTGGCCTTGCCCTGTTCCTTGGCGCAGAAGCGACGCAATATTCTTTTGGGGGATTTGCGCTTGAAACCTGAATCGTCTGAAAGCAATAAGGTGATCGATTTACAAAATGTGTCGCTTCAGCACGGTAACCGCCCTATTTTGCGGCACCTCAATTTGCAATTAATGCGCGGGGTTGTCGCGGTGTTATATGGTGCAAATGGGGCAGGGAAATCGACGCTACTCAAGCTACTCGCAGGCTTGCAAACACAAGCAAGAGTGACCGGTGTTGGCAATGTACTAGAAGAGAAACTTTGGCCTCGGCCTGCAGCAGCGCGGGCGCGTCTCGGCTATATGCCGCAACATGGAGGCCTATATGAAGAACTCACCGTGCAGGAAAACGTGGAATTTAGATTGGCCATGTTTGGCTTCACCAACGTCCGAGAAAACGCGCAGCAATCCGCAAACCAGCATGGGCTCACGCGTGTTTGGCATCAAAGACTAGGTGAATTATCGGGAGGTTGGAAACAAAGAGTCGCATTTGCTGTGACGCTATTAGCGAAACCGGCGCTGGTCTTACTTGATGAGCCAACTGCAGGTGTCGATCTGGAAGCCAAAGCGCAAATTTGGCAACGCATTGAAGATCTAAAACGTCAAGGCGTCAGCGTGTTGGTAAGCACACATGATGCCGATGAAGCTCGTCGCGCAGATCAATTGATCAATTTACAAAGTGGTCAAGTCAGCTATGTCGGCTCGCCAGATTTATTGTGTGCAAGCTTGAATCTTCGTAGCGCATTTCTTCAATTCGCAACGCCCACGTCAAGCGACCAATTTACTGAGCAAATCAAACATAAGCCAAGCCTCATTTTTTGTGAAAAAGAAGGCATGAGGCTCAAAGTTGTCTGGCAAGGTGAGACTCCATTAGATGACCTTTTCCGTGAATTTGCGCACGTGGTCGAGAGTGCAACGCCAACTTTTAACGATGGCTTGCGCGCATTGCTTGGCCTGGCGGAGAAGCGTCATGCATAAGCTATGGCGAATGTTGTGGGCAATCGCGAAAAAGGAATGCTTGCAGCTAAGTCGCGATCGTTTAACTGCAGCACTGCTAATCAGCGTGCCAATCGCTCAAGTGCTGCTTTTTGGCTTCGCTATTGAGTTGGCACCACGCCATTGGCCAGGTGCGTGGGTTATTGTGCCGGCAGAAAAAAAACTAGCTTCCGATGCCGAGAGTGATGAATTAGTCTCTAGTGAATTTTTTAAGAGTATTAAGAAAAGTGGTTGGTTAGCCTTACCAATACACCCAACTTCTGAAAATGAGGCTAACAAGGCATTAGTGCGAGGAGAAATTCGCTTTATCTTGTATTGGCCAGAAAAGCCGTCTCAATATTTATTGCTAGATCAATCAGTACCGTTAAAGTTGATTGGCGATGCTTCTGATCCCTATGTTCCAGCGGCAATGGCGTTATTTCGGCAGACATTAGAATCGAAAGGCACTTCGCAGAATAGTGGTGAGCAAATCATTAAATTCGAGTCCCCATTTGGTGAAGTTGCTTTAAGCATGCACGAAAAATTTAGCCTTAAGTCAGGTAGCGGTGCTTATCTTGTGCCCGCTCTTTCGGGCGTGATTCTCACGTTGACATTGACACTCATGGCAGCCTTCGCGTTAGTAAGAGAAAGGGAGCGTGGAACTTGGGATGGCCTATTGAGCACGCCTGCTGGCGCGGGAGTAATAATTTTCGGAAAGTTGCTCCCCTACTTGGGCATAGGCCTGATTCTCTTCGGTGTCTTGCAACTTGTTTCGCACTTTCTATTTGCCAGTGGCTTCGCCAGTGCGGCGCAGTGGGTGGCAGCTGGATGTTTTATGCTGGGCCAATTGTGCTTAGGTGCATGCTTATCGTTACTCGCAAAAAACCAAATGCAAGCGATGCAACTTGGCGTGTTTTTCTATTTACCCTCAATTTTGCTTTCGGGTTTTATGTTCCCATTTCACGCGATGCCGACGTGGGCAAAATATATAGGGGAAGCATTACCCCTCACTCATTTTCTTCGCGTCTTACGAGCAGACCTTTTCCGAGACGCAGATTCGTTCACCCAGTTTCAGCTTGGCGCACCAATTCTATTGTTTACGGCATTAATGCTAATCATTGCCATTTCAGGCTATCGCAAACGCGTTTCATAGCCGAACACCTCTGAACCACTATAGCTGACGGTCAAAATTCGCAGGCAGAAGCGCATTCTGCACCACAAGCATGATATGCGCAAAATTCAAACTTACAGTAGGGTGAACAGAAACCTCAACATGTTGCTTT
>CAYPNW010000051.1:2148-12805 GCA_964411965.1 uncultured Burkholderiaceae bacterium | reverse complement strand
TTAAAGAAAGTTCGCCAATGTCAGAACGCGTTGCATGCTAGGGAGCCCTTAAATGGGCGCGGTCAGCCAAGCGGAGAAAATTACTTCTTTGAAAGCCTAGGATTATTTTCAAAAAAATACTGCACGATTGTCTGCGGATAATTAAAACTCTCGTAATTTACAAAATTACCACCGCCACTGCCGCCCGCGCCTGCAGGCCATGCGTGACCTAAGCCTATGCCTTTAACGAACAGAACACGTTGGCGGCCTGCCTCATCTTTCCATGCCTCAGTGATTGCTTTTGCATCACTCGTATCGGCAGATTTCTGACTTGCCCTGTACACCAACTTCATGGCCTCAGTTTGCACTTGGCTTTGCGTGATATCAACAAAGATATCGTTACTACCATGTGCAGCCGAGTACAGTTGTGTGGCAAGCGCGGCCTGCTGGTCACCCGCCAGTTCTGTACAAATTTTTGCGACTGCGGCAGGGTGCATATGGGCTTTACTGCCTACACCAGAATTCGCCGCTGTGTACAAAGCTGGGCCGGCCACGGCCGCCGCACCCGCAAACACATCAGGTGCAACACAGGCCAGACTATTCACCAAACCTGCGCCCGAAGACAAGCCCACCACATACACTTGTTGTGGATCGATATTGAGTTCCTTGCGTGCTTTAATCGCGGCTACTATATTCAACACCACTGCTTCATCGCGCGTATTGCGGGCGTGGTTCTCACCAAACCAATCCCAACAAGTGGGGTAGATGCGCGTGGCGTTGGTTCCAGCCGGCACTGTCGGCGCTAGCACAATCATGCCGTATTTCTCTGCCACATCTTCCCAATTAAAACCGCGATTGATCACGTTTGCCGCCGTCATTCCGCAGCCGTGCAAACTTACGAGAAGCGCACGGCCGCTTCCGCGCGTTTGTGGATGGGTATTTTTTGGCACATACATGAATGCATTTTGCAAACCAAACAAATTAGCCTCCGGTTCCCATTTTCCGGGCCCAGGCGTGAGCGGAGGAACATCGCTAGGCGACACTGCCACTGCTAGGCTAGTTTGAAAGGCCGCAACAAGTGCGAAAATCAAACCCGCAAACGCCTGTTTTGCCAAAATAATCGTTTTCATAATAAATTCCTTGATTTTTTAATTCGCTGATCGTTGCAACAGCCCGCGCTGCGCGCTTTTGTTGCGCCATTTACCGACAATGCCAGTGGGGAAAAAATAGACGGAAAGGATGAACAAAATCCCCAACCACAATAACCAACGATCAGGATGAAATATCTGCGCCAACAGGCTGGCATGGGGAACATCGTTAAATGTATTCGATATTTGACCCATCGCACCACGCAGATAATTCTGCGCCAAAACAAATAATGCCGCGCCGATAACCGCACCATACATAGACCCGATGCCCCCAATAATCACGATAAGCAAGATATCTGTCATGACTTCAAAACCAAGAAAGGTTTTCGGCCCCACGTAGCGCAGCCAAAGCGCCATTAACGCACCCGCGAGCGCGGCCGCCAACGCAGCAATACAGTTTGCCACGATGCGATAAAGTACGGTGCGATAGCCCAACGCTTCCGCACGAAACTCGTTCTCGCGTATCGCTTGCAAGACGCGACCAAACGGTGAATTGACGATACGTAGCAAGAGCAAAAAGAGCGTCGCACAACAAAAAAATAAGGCGTAATAACTAATTAATTTTCCGTCTACACTGCGACCAAATACATCATGTTGGCTTAATGTAAACCCGGCGTTCAATACGGCCGGAACCATAAACGTTTTGCCATCTTCGCCACCTGTAAAATCAGAAAGTTGAGAAGCGAGTACACCGAATGATGAAGCGACCGCCAGCGTAATCATGGCGTAAAAAATCGCTTTCACCCGCAATGCAAAAGCACCGACCACAAGCGCGAGGCCGATTGTGAGCAAGATGGCGGCAAGCAAACCCAGACCTACCGCCAACCATGGCGAAGCGGAGGCACCATCTGGTACGGCTGCAAGACTTAAACCAACGCCGTAAGCGCCAATCCCGAAAAACATCGTGTGTGCAAAAGAAACGATACCTGTATAACCAATGAGGAGGTCATACGACGCGACTAGCACGATATAAATGCAGATCGTGGCAGCGGTATTCAGTGGTCTCGCCCCGTCGAAAAGAAAAGGGGCAAATAACAAGCAAAAAAGTATTGCTAGCAAGGCCACACTCAGGGGGGTACTGCGGGGAAAATCTTTTGAGAGGAGTTGATTCAACATGCTATTTCCGCCCGAGAGAAAATAAGCCCGCAGGGCGCCACAATAAGATCAACATCATGAGTAGAATATTCGACACCAAAGCTAATTTCGGCGCGAGGAAGCCCGCATAGTTGACCACCAAGGCCATCAGCAAGGCGCCGATAAAACAGCCACCAACCGAACCAAGGCCACCAATAATCACCACAATAAAAATCATCACCATCACGTCGCCGCCCATTGCCGCCGTCAACGTTTCACGATACAAACCCCACATTACGCCACCTAAACCAGCTAATGCCGAGCCTGCGGCAAAGACAGCAACAAATAGACGACGCACCCGATAACCCAAGGCCTCGACCATTTCACTATTCTCGACGCCGGCACGTATCAGCAAACCAATTTTTGTGCGGTTGAGCGTCAACCACATAGCGATAAAAACCAAGGCACCAATTAATACAGCGACAAGGCGATATTTTTCAATCACTGCGTCGCCGAGAATCAGGGAACCACGAAAGCTGGCTGGCAATGGCAGCGGTATTTGCTCTGCGCCCCAAATCGCATGGATAAGTTGTTCAATGACGACCATACCGCCCATGGTGATCAAGATTTGTTTGAGATGTTGCCCATAGACAGGTCGAATGAAGACGCGCTCGAAAATCAAGCCGATCAAGCCTGTAACCACCATAGCAAGCAAAATTGCTAAGGCCAACACGCCGAGGTTTGTCGGTAAAGAATCAATTTCCAAAAGATTTTTCATCGGCAGTAAAACTAAGCTCGCAGTGAAAGCGCCCACGGCAACAAATGCACCATGCCCAAAATTAAGCACATCCATTAAGCCAAACACTAAGGTCAGGCCGCTCGCCATAATGAAAATCATCATCCCCATTGCCAAGCCTGCGACTGTCAGTGTGAGCCATGTTGACGCATCACCCACCACCAGCAACATCACAGCCATCAGGCATGGTACTAACAGTATAGGTGCCCAATCACGCGAGGCTTGCGCTAATTCCCCTCCTTGTGCCACGCCTGTTGGTGGTGTTGAGGTGGAAAGGCCAGAATCAATCGCAGGTACTGTCATAAGCTATTTTATTGATGGGCGCTGAGTGAAAGCCCCAGCAGTTGTTGTTGTAGTTCATCATCGTCCGCTAGTTGTTGCATGCCACCACTATGGACAATGCGTCCTTCATCCATAACAAAAACCTGATCGCCCAGTTGTTTGACGAAATTGAAGTTTTGCTCCACTAATAAAATGCTGGTATCCGTGGCTTTTAATTCTTGGAACGCTTGCAAAAGGTTTTGCACTATGCTGGGTGCCAAACCTTTCGTTGGTTCATCAACCAAAATGAGCTTACGTGGTTCGACCATCGCTCGCGCAATCGCTACCATTTGCTTTTGCCCACCAGACAAATTGCCCGCAGCGCTTAACCAAAATTTCTTCAAGGCGGGGAAGAAGCCAAAAATCCATTCCAAGCGTTGCGTATCCAATGGCCCGTTTTTTGCGGCAAGGAGGCAATTCTCTCGCACCGTTAAATCAGAAAACACCCCCATGTTTTCTGGGACATAGGCGATACCTAATTGCGCGATATCCGCTGTTTGCATTTTCTTTAGCGCATTGCCATTGAATTCAATTTCGCCTTGGCTGGCTTTCCACATACCCATAATGGTGCGCAGTGTTGTGGTTTTTCCTGCGCCATTTCGACCAAGTAAAACTGTCGTGCGCGCCCGTTCAACTTGTAAATCGACACCTTGCAAAATATGGTAGTCACCGATATGCGTGTGCACACCTTGTAGCCGCAAGCACGCAGCATTTGGCAAATTGTTTTGCTGCTTCATGCTGCCACTCCACCACCTAAATAGGCTTCTTGAACTACGGTTGATGCCATCACCGTTTGCGGATTGCCATCTGCAACCAAACAGCCTTGGTGTAGCACCAAAACGCGATCGGCTAATGCACGCAGCACATCCATTTTGTGTTCTACCAATAAGATGGTCTTCGAGGCATCTTCTTTAATTTTCTGAATCAATTCGATCACCACGGGCATTTCATCAACACTCATTCCTGCAGTAGGTTCGTCAAACATCATCACTCTTGGTTCCAGCGCAAGAAGAATGGCGACTTCCAGCTTACGCTTGTCACCGTGGGAAAGCGTCGCAACTAAGTCATGACGCCGATCATATAAAGCGACTTGATGCAAATAATCGTCCGCTTTCTCTATCAATTGGCGATGGCTAGACCAGATAGAAAAAAAGTGTAGACCTATTCCAACTGCACTCTGAGTCGCTAGGCGTACATTCTCATGCACGCTCAAGTTGGGGAACAAATTGGTGAGTTGAAATGCCCGGCCTAAACCCAAACGCGTTTTTTGAGCCGCACCGCAATGGGTAATATCTTTTCCAAACAAATGTACCGATCCCGTGGTCGGCTTCAATTGGCCAGACATTAAATTAAAGTAAGTGGTTTTCCCCGCGCCATTAGGTCCAACGATGACAGTCAACGAGCCGGGATAAAAATCAGCACTGACACCATCTACGGCAACATGACCGCCAAATCTAATGCTTAAATTTTTGGTCGATAAGGAGGGCGTCACGGGAACACTCCCAGCATTCTGCGAGGAGTGATTGGATAGCGGTATGTTCGACAGATTAGACATCAAGACTCAACAATTGCCACTTAACGTTTATTGCGAACGGGCAGCGGCAGTTCACTAGAGGGAATCTCGCGCACCAATTCCAGCAAATCCCATTCACTTTTTTGTTCTTTTTTGATGCGGAAATGGTACATCGCCTGCAAGGCTTGATGATCTTCTTTTCGGAATTGCATTTTGCCTTTGGGTGTATCAAACTCCATGCCTTCCATTGCGCTTATTAACTTTTCCGTATCACTGGATTTAGCCTTCGTTAAGGCATTAAATGCAGCGCTTGCCGCAGAAAAACCGCCCGCAGTAAAGAAGTCTGGCGGTGTCTTGTAACGTTTAAGATGCTCCGCGACGAGCCAGTCATTCATCTTATTTTTTGGAAAATCATAGTAATAATAGATAGCGCCTTCCGTGCCTGCGTAGGACTTCCATGTCTTGAGCACGGGCAAAATATTGCCACCAGGTGCCAGCGCAATACCGAAACGTTCAGGACGCATGTCGGCAAGCTTACTCATGGGATTATTACCCGCCCAAATTATTGCCAAGGTTCTTGGCGCAGGTTTATTCTTTAAAGCGTCAAAAACGCGCTGCGCTGCGGCGGTGAAATCGGTGGTATTTTGCGCCGCGTATTCTTCATGCACCACCGCTGTCTTATTCCCAACAGCTAGTAAAGCTTCTTTACCTGCTTTCACACCATCACGCCCAAACGCATTGTCTTGTGCAAGAAAGCCTATGCTGCCGCCACTTTTTAAGGTACTCGCTGCAGCCAAACCATCTTGAAACGAACTTCGACTGGTGCGAAAAATATAGCGATTCCATTTTTCCCCTGTAATTACATCGGCCACAGCAGGCTCAATCACCAGTATTTTTTTGTATTCCGCTGCGACGGGCAACATCGCCACTGCGGCGCCTGAGGAACTTGTTCCCACGGCCAAATCAACTTTGTCATCGCCATAGGCTTCTGCCAGCAGCGCTCTTGCCAGATCAGGCTTACTTTGATCGTCTTTGACGAGCACTTTGATTTTTCGCCCGTTGATCTCCATTTTTCCCGCAGTTAAGTACTCTAAACCCAGCATGAAACCAACTTCCGTTTCTTTTGCATACGCTTCGAGCGCGCCGGTTTTTCCTGTGATCAGTGCGATTTTTGTTTCTTGCGCAGAGGCTCCTGCGCAAGCTAAGAGGGTAATCATTGCGGCCAAGGCAATCCCCAATGTGCCCTTTAAACCATGTTTGCTTACTTTCATTCTTTGTTTCCTGTGTTTTTCATACTGATATAGTCCGATGAGATGTCTCTCCGATATCCAACAAAGACTCTCTTACTCAATCGACATCCTCTAAAAATTGACGCAGTGCTCGCATAGCTTCCTGCTCCATGAGCATGGGTGCATGCCCGACGTTTTGCACTTCGACATAACGCATAGCAGGTGCTATTTTTCGCATGTAATCTGCTTGCTCTGGCTCGATTAAGTCTGAAATTTTTCCACGAATGAGCATGGTTGGCTTGCGCCGCGCTAAGCGACGGAATGCAAATTTCGCCATCCACGAACTGCTCTTCTGGCGGTTACCTCGCACCGACAACGCGATCTGCGGATCGTACTTCAATACCCATTCACCCGTCAGGTTTTGGTTAAATGCACGATGTGCCCATTTTTCCCAATCCTCTTTGGTGTAGCTTGGAAATGCAGTTTGATTAATGTTGGCAACATGCGCAACCGCATCATCCCACTCAAGAAACGTGGTCGTTTTTCCTGTGTAGCCAGCGATACGACTTAACCCCGTTTTGGATAACACAGGACCCACATCATTCAATACAGCAGCGGCAATCAATTTGAGGTTAATCATTGCCACTGCCATGGTGATTAAGCCTCCCATCGAGGTACCGATAAACACGGCGCGCTCAATACCCAGCTGCCTAGCCAGTTGTTGAATGTCGCCTGCGTACACGGCCGTTTTGTATTGGTTTGGGTCCGCATCATAGGCAGACCGACCACGCCCTCGCACGTCCACCGCCAACACGCGCCGTCCCAAACTCGCAATCCAAGGAGCCAGTTCCTCAAAATCGGCAGAATTGCGGGTCAGACCATGAATACATATCACGGGACACTTGGCGGCGCCAATTCGTGCTGGGTAATCGCGCGCATACAACTGCAAACCGTCGGCACTTTTAAAGAGAATTTCATTAAACGCAGACACTAATGCCCCGTCCTTTTAAAAAGATGAAAGAAACCTTTGCACGACGAATCTGGCAGTCGAATTCGTAACGACGACAGTCGTCCATACCTGCACATTTCTTGCGCAAATCTGTACAAAGTTCTCTTAAAAAATTTCTAGTCTTCAATGCTTAGAAACATCTCATCCAAGAACCGAGCATCTTTGTTGTTTGCATTGAATCGAAACTTACGCAATAACAAAGACGCTGCGGTTTTGGTCAAGCTGAAGACTAAGCGTCAGCGCCAATTAAAAACGATATTCAACAGTGGCGGTGAAGGTGCGGGGATTGCCGTAAAACGCGGTTGTAGTTCCTTCTGTACCTAAAGTGGGGAACAGATAGCCTGCCGTTTTGTACTTGATATCGCCAATGTTTTTCGCATGCGCACCTACCCGCACGCGATTGTCACTGCTGGTCCACACTACGCTGGCATCCCATAAAGTGTAAGAGCCTTGATCGAGCAAAGGGTTTGCCAATTCAAACTGATGCGTTTCTGCTTTGTAGGCGACCGAACTGATCAATGACAATTTACCTGTGCGCGGGCCAACGTTTAGCGGAATATCATAGCTGGCACGTAAGTTGGCAGAATGACGCGGTGTATTTTGGAATACACGTTGGTTTGCCACGTTAACGCCTGCCACGATAAAGCGTGTGTATTCGGCATCAATAAAGCTGTACATGCCGCTTAAGCGGAAGGAATCCGTAAAGTTAATCACTGCCTCTAATTCGAAGCCCTTGATCTTCGCTTTACCCGCATTGGTGGTCACGCCAGCGAAGTTGTCGTCAATGCCGTCACCGTTAGTATCGACTGCGACTGAACCAGGAATTTGTACATCACGGTAGTCACTGTAGAACAAAGCCGCGTTAGTGAGCACCGCCCCTTTATGGAAGCTCGATTTCAGCCCGAGTTCGTAAGTATCGATCAACTCAGGACGATAGCCTTCACGCGCCTGTGCGGCAGAGAGGCGGGTGCCAACCACATTTAAACGCGGATCAAAACCACCGCCTTTAAACCCTTGCGACCAAGAGACATAAGCATTTTGATCTTCGTCTGCCTTCCAATTCACTGAGACACGTGGTGTGAACTTCTTATCGGTACGATCTAAATCAGCCTGTGTCAAATTCGTATCTGTGCGGAACAAGACTGCATTCGGATTATCCGTTTGTGGCGAGCCTTTTAAACCAAAATAGAGCTGGCGCAAAATATCCGCTTTTCGTTGGTCACTCGTGTAACGCCCACCGGCCGAAATGCCCAACGTATCAGTCACACTAAAAGTCGCATCAGCGAACGCTGCCCAAGCTTTTGTAGAGACATTGCCACTTGTGAAGACCGTCAATGGCAATGCACCATTTAACAGAACATCAAATTTATTATAAGCATTGGAACTGATGTAATACACACCGGCCACACCTTGAACGCGTTTTCCTGCGTAAGAAAGTTGAAGCTCTTGGCTGAATTGGCGATTCTTATAAACGGCAGGCGCTTCCAAATCGACTTTGCTTAAGGAGTCAAAATCAATTGGTGCGTAGGACACATCATGCCTTCCAGCCGTCACAGATTTAAAGGTGAGCTCTGGATTAATGATCCATTCCAGCAAAGCGGAGCCACCAGACGCCTTGACTTGCTGCGTGTGGCCAAGAATTGTCGTCAAGTTGGCTTGGGTATCAAATACATTACGTAAAATCGGTGCGCCACTGACTTTGCCAACGGTTAAACGATGACCATTCTTCGGACTGGAATTATCGACGCTCGTATCGCCGGCAATCCGAATAAACACATCGCTGGACGGCGTCAATTCAATGCTGGCGCGACCCGCAACGATATCCTTGTCATAGTTTTCTGCGCCAGTAAATAGATTCTTACCGAAACCGTTGCGCTTGAATGCGGCAATCGAGCCGCCTACGCGTATCCAGTCTGCCAAGGGCGTACTGCCGGTGATCACACCATCAACTTGTCCAAACGAACCGAGCGAACCTTTAACACGCACATCCGTTGTTGGCGCCAATTTACGTGTGACATATTTCACCGCCCCGCCGATGGTGTTACGACCATACAAAGTGCCCTGTGGGCCACGCAATACTTCGATGCGTTCTACATCGTAAATTTCTGCAACAGCACCTTGTGGCCGTGCCAGATATATGTCGTCAAGATAAATACCGACGCCCGATTCGAAACCAGCCAAAGGGTCTTGTTGACCCACACCGCGAATGAAGGCCGTCAAGGTGGAGTTCGTCGCACGCGATGCTTTTAAGGTGGTGTTCGGTAAGCTTTGTGTGAGTCCAATAATATCGGTGATGCCGGTTTTTGATAACTGATCTGCGGTATAGGCAGTAACAGAAACTGGTACGTCTTTCAGACTTTCTTCACGACGACGAGCCGTCACTGTGACGGTTGATAATTCATTCTCGGCAGTTGCAGCTGCATCTGCTTTCGCTTCGGTTTGGGTTTTGGCTTTTGTGTCGTTCACAGGCGCATTCGCCGTTTGTGCTTGCGCAATTCCAACCGAACCGCCGGACATGACGATGAAAGCAGCGGCTGAACGACGTAACATCTTCAGTTTTCTTTTATTAAGAAGCATTTTTGTCTCCAATATTTTTATGGGCATTGGCTATCGATATGGACATGCGGAGTTTGTCCGCGATCTCACAGGCCGCAGTGTGCGCTGCTTGTTGCGAGTTAGAAAGGGTGTGAATCGCCTCCCCGTTGTGCATTTATGCACAGAGGCAGTTTTACCTATGAAACCGTAGTGCTGCATTGCACAATATTGATGGCGATTTAGCGCACTTTTCCAAAGCTTTGTGTTTTGATGCACAATAGCCAAAATGAACACATTACCTGAATGGACTGACTTACGATTCTTCCTAGAGCTTGCGCGCGCTGGCACGCTCTCTGGCACTTCACGCCGCTTATCCGTGGAACATACCACTGTGGCGCGGCGCATAGAAAGGCTAGAAGCGCAGCTTGGCGCAACCTTGTTTGATCGCAGCCGCGAAGGCTATCAACTCACGGAAATGGGCTTGGCCTTGGTGCCCCATGCAGAAGTCATGGAAAGCGCGGCACTGACGGCGGCTGAGCAATTAAGTGGCGCGCAAATTTCCGCCCGTGGATTAGTGCGTTTAGGCGCACCAGAAATTTTTGGCGCCAAAGTGGTCGCACCGCTTTTAGTTGATCTACTCAAAAATCATCCTGACCTCAGTGTCGACTTACTTTTGTTGCCGCGCTTTGCGAACCTCGCGAATCGCGAAGCCGATCTCGGCATCATGCTCGACCCACCTAGTACGGGACGCTATATGGTGACGAAACTCGCCAGCTTTCGCATGTATTTGTACGGCTCGCCCGACTACTTACAACGCCATCCGCCGATCAACTCTAAAGCCGATTTAGTGAATCACGATTTTGTCGATTATGTGCAAGATCGCCTCGCCAGTAGCGAACTCAATTTTCTAGATGAGCTAGGATTTACGCCACGTCGCCGGCTCTGCTGCACCGGCATGATGGCGCAGTGCGAAGCGGCTGCACTAGGTTTAGGCTTGGTACTCGCACCACCTTACGCGATCAAAGATGACGGCAGATTACGCCCTGTCTTGCC
>CAYPNW010000051.1:0-2048 GCA_964411965.1 uncultured Burkholderiaceae bacterium | reverse complement strand
CCCAAGGGTTCGTAGAAGCGCCCCATCCAACCGACGATGATATTGGGAAGCCCAAACCCGATCATTAAATTCAGGCTCATCATGATAGTAGCGACAGATGCGGGGGCGAAACGTGACACAAAGGCGTTGGCAGGTGGGTCTATCCACGCGAAACTGATATCAAACAGCACGAAATACAGCACCACCAAAGCCGCTGGCACAAGCGGCGTTAGATAAGTGCCCAGCGCTAAAACAACATAAGCCAAACATACCAACACACCTGCAATGGCAAACTTCATCATTGTATCTGGCTCAGCACCGCGTGCTGACAGGCGACGCCATAACGGGATTGTGATGGCGATACCAACGATGGTCATCAAGCCATCCAAAGTCAGCAACCAAGTAACAGGCATGGTCATGCCGAGCACAGAGCGATTCATATGCTCTTCCGCCCAAACAATCACCAAGTTATAGGCTTGGTTCGTCGCGGCGTATAAAAAAATTGTCGGCACTAACATCAACAAAATCGCGGTGATTGCGCGCCAATTGGCACGATTAAGTTTTACCGCCGGCGCGTGCTTACTCAGCCTGTCTGCTGGCAAGTAGCGCCAGCCCCAAAGATAAGTCAATAAGCCTATCAACATACCGATGCCCGCCGCGCCAAAGCCGAAATGCCACCCATACACCTCGCCTAGGGTGCCGCACACCAAGGGTGCAGCAAACGCGCCAACATTCAGCGCGATTAAATAAATGCTGAACGCGCGTGTGATGCGGCTGTCATCAAAGCGGTAAAGGTTGCCCACTTGCGTGTACATATTGCCCTTCATAAAACCCGCGCCAAACAAAAGCAACAGCAACGCAAATAAAAACGCAGCTTCAGAAGCCATCAACAAATGCCCCGCCGCCATGAGTAGCAAGCCCAATACCGAGGTCATGCGCTGTCCCAAGACGCGGTCACCCAACCAGGCACCTAACAGCGGCGTCATATACACAAAGCCCGTATACAAGCCGAAAATTTGCGAGGCCAAGGCAAGCGTGGTGAGTGGACCAAACACCGCTTCAACCGCCGCCCGAAATCCGGCAAACCCAACAATGTTTTCCACATGACCCGGCAACAACAGTTGATGGATCATGTACAGCGTGAGCAAGGCTTGCATGCCGTAATACGAGAAGCGCTCCCACACTTGCGTAAAAGCCAAAAAAGCCAAGCCGCGCGGATGCCCGAAAAAGGCGGTGTCGTCGTTACCGTTTGAAGTAACTTCTGCGTTGGGTGTTTCGGGTTTGTTTGGGTTCATTGTTTGAACTTTTCGAAACAAGATCAGGCATTAAGTTGAAAGTTAGCGTAAGCAGCTTTACTGGAAACAGTGTCTATAAGCTTAAGATCGAAGCAGAGTTACTATACCTTGACTCGCAATACAGAGACTGCTGCACAAGTCTTAACATAGCTTATCAGCAAGCGTTTTATTTTTGTCATAATTGTGATTCATGTCAGACACGTTTAATTGAGCAAAAGGTTCAACAAATGCCCCGTAAGTTATCCATGGAACGCGAAACGGAATTCCACGAACTTTCCTCTTATATTGCGTTTTTTGCGACGTATGTTTGGAAAATTGCGCCAGCAAAACCATCGCACCCAACGACAGCGCTTAAAGATATTGCTGAACGGTACGGGAAATCAAGAGCGCTCGAAGGTCTGAGGCAAGCGGTAAACGATACTGTTGAATATGGCAGTGACAAACCGCTTTCCTTTGTCCAAGAACTAGACAAGCAACTACGCGAGAACAAACTGATTACTTTTTCGGAAGTTCGACGTCGTTATTCAGCCGCCTTCAAGCGAGTATTGCGACGTGGCGAAATTCGAAATGAGACTGAGTACTATCTGATTCTTGGTATCGTCGCTGATTGCGCCGCAGAACTTGAACCGGGCGAACACATAAGACTGGAAGAATTCATCTCAACATATGAACGCGCGATTTAGCGCTTCATTAAACCAATCTTCCATCAAGCTGTCCACTCGCCACCATCACCCTCTCAGCAGGCGCAAACGGCAAACCCAATACCTCAAGATA
>CAYPNW010000050.1:0-12880 GCA_964411965.1 uncultured Burkholderiaceae bacterium | reverse complement strand
ACACTCGAACCTGTCCAACTGCCGTTTCTAGGTTAAATCGTCTCATTGCTGGCAAGTATGGCTGGCAAACAAAATTTTGCAATACGAATTTTGAAAGATGATGTAACCACGTGAGCGCTGCCGTTTGTTAGATGCGAGTTTCCTCTGTGTGCAGTGCAGCACATTAGCTGCGTGCGGAGTACAATGATAGATCTCTATTTTCAGCGGTATTACGTATGGCGGCAGATATTCTCAACGTTGATCTACATTGTCATTCAGTCATTTCGGATGGCGTGATGCAGCCTGCGGAGCTCGCAGCACGGGCACATGCGAATGGGGTTGATATTTGGGCGCTAACTGATCATGACGAAGTTCGCGGAATCGCACAAGCGCGCAATGCCGCCAATGACTTGGGTCTAGAGTTTGTTCCAGGGGTGGAAATTTCTGTGACTTGGGCGGGCACGACCATCCACATTGTCGGTTTGAAAATCGACGAGACAAATCAAAATTTGCTTACGGGTTTAGCTAAAACACGCTCGGGTCGCCAGCGTCGCGCGGAAGATATGGCGGCAGAACTCGCGCGCATCGGCATTCCGAATATGTACGATGGCGCTCTCAAATACGTCGGGAATCCTGATCTCATTTCAAGGGCGCACTTTGCGCGTTATATGGTTGAAATTGGGATTTGCGAAGACGTTTCTGCCGTATTTAAGAAATACTTAGCCGAAGGAAAGCCTGGTTATGTTCCGCATCGGTGGGCAACCTTGGCTGAAGCAGTAAATTGGATACAAGGCGCAGGCGGTATCGCCGTGGTTGCGCATCCTGGTCGTTACAATTTAAGTGCGATTGCTTTTGATGCATTTTTTGAAGAATTTAAATCGTACGGTGGGCGGGCGATTGAGGTAGTAACAGGGAGCCATAGTGTCGATCAATACGTGGAATACACAAAAATCGCGCAACAACATGGTTTTATGGCGTCGCGCGGATCAGATTTTCACGCTGTTAGCGATGATTCACCCGATTTAGGCCAATTGCCGCATTTAGATAGCGCGCTAAAGCCTGTTTGGCATGATTGGCGTTGAAATAATTTTGAGGCATGAATTGGTTTTTGCGATGTGAAATTGCGCTTGAAAATTTTTTTTCTGCCCGCATCTATACGCCGAGTTCGCAGAATCTTTCATCAAGTCTTCACCAAAACACGATTTAACCAAAAAGGGAATTTGAAATGAAACGAATTGTTTTGTTCTTGGCGACCAACCTCGCAGTGATGTTGGTGATGTCGGTCGTGCTTTCGGCCTTGGGCGTGAATCGTTATCTCACCGCAAACGGCTTGAACTTAGGCATGTTAATGGTGTTTTCGTTGGTGGTTGGTTTTACGGGCGCCTTCTTTTCTTTGCTTATTAGCAAGCCAATGGCTAAATGGTCCACCGGCGCAAGAGTGATTGATGCTCCTGTGTCGTCGACGGAACTTTGGCTGGTCAACACAGTAAAAATGTTATCCGAGCGTGCTGGTATTTCTATGCCAGAAGTTGCTGTGTACAACGGCGAACCGAATGCTTTTGCGACAGGCGCTTTCAAAAATTCTGCATTAGTCGCGGTTTCAACCGGTTTATTAGAAAGTATGACTAAGGAAGAGGTCGAAGCCGTGCTTGGCCATGAAGTCGCGCATATCGCGAATGGCGATATGGTCACCATGACCTTGATCCAAGGCGTTGTGAATACCTTTGTGGTGTTCTTGGCGCGCGTTGTTGGCTACGCGATCGATAAAGCGGTGTTCAGAAATAACGACGAACGCCCTGGCATTGGGTATATGGTGACGGTGTTTGTTTGTGAAATCATTTTCGGCATCGCTGCTTCAATGATTGTTGCTTGGTTTTCGCGTCAACGGGAATTTCGTGCAGATGCAGGATCGGCAAAATTACTGGGCAATCGTCAACCAATGATTCACGCGTTGGCACGACTTGGTGGCATGGAGCCGGGCGAGTTACCGAAATCAATGGCAGCGGCTGGTATTAGTGATAAGCCGGGCTGGGGCGCATTGTTCTCAAGCCACCCACCAATGGAACAACGCATTGCCGCGTTGCAAAATTTAAAATAACCGTGTGTTTAATCAAGGGCGATAGCGCTGCTATCGCCCTTACTTTTTTATGAGTCAATTTTTTCAACTTCACCCTGACAATCCACAACTGCGCCTCATTAAACAGGCGGTGCAGATTATCGATCAAGGTGGCATTGTGGCCGTCCCTACCGATTCCTGTTACGCCTTGGTTTGTCATTTAGACGACAAGGATGCCGTAACACGCCTGCGGCGCATACGTGGCGTAGACGAGAAGCATCATCTCACCTTGCTTTGCCGTGATTTATCTGAAATCGCACAATATGCGAAAGTCGATAATCGCCAATTTCGCATGTTAAAAGCGGCAACGCCCGGACCATATACGGTCATTCTGGAGGCGACGAAAGAAGTGCCACGTCGGCTTTCACATCCATCTCGCAAAACAATCGGTCTGCGCGTACCGGAAAACCGTATTACTCATGCTTTGTTGGAAGAGTTGCGCCAGCCCTTGCTTGGCACGACGTTGATTCTTCCTGATGATGACCAACCATTGACCGAGCCCGAGCTCATTCGCAGCCGTTTAGAGAAGTTGATTGACTTGGTGATTGATGGTGGTGCTTGCAGTTTGGTACCGACAACGGTTATCGATATGACAGCGGACGAACCTATTTTGGTTCGACAAGGCAGGGGGGGCGCGGCTTTATTCGGCCTGTAAGTTCCTTGCAATCTATTTTTAGTTTCAAAAAAACCCTCTGTTAGAATCAAGCCCATGGATGAACTCATCAAAACCATAGCGGTGTATGCGCTGCCCGTTATTTTTGCAATTACCTTACATGAAGCAGCACATGCGTACGCCGCTAAGTTTTTTGGTGATACGACAGCCTATAGCCAAGGGCGCATGAGCCTAAACCCGCTCGTCCATATTGATCCATTCGGGACTATTTTGATTCCTGCATTGATGTATTTTGCGTCTGGGGGCGCTTTCTTGTTCGGGTATGCCAAACCCGTGCCGGTTAATTTTGGTCAATTACGGCACCCTAAGCGTGATATGGCGTGGGTGTCATTTGCTGGACCAGCTGCTAACTTGTTGATGGCCTGCTTATGGGTGATTTTTGCGTTGCTGTTAAAAAATTTGGATGTTCAAGAATCGTTCTTTTATCAAATGGCAGAGGCGGGTTTGCTAACTAATCTCGTGATGTTTGCTTTTAATCTTATTCCCGTGCCCCCTTTAGATGGCGGGCGTATTGCTGTGAGTTTACTTCCGCACAAGTTAGCTTATAAGTATGCGCAAATTGAGCCGTATGGCTTTTTTATTGTAATGGGCCTCATGATAATGAACGTTTTAAAATTCTGGATTGCCCCGGTAATTCATGTTGCGCAGTTTTTTCATGGCTCGTTTATTCCTCCTTACAATTGAAATTTGGGTAATCGTCTATGTATCCTGATCGTGTCGTTTCTGGTATGCGCCCAACAGGCGCTATGCACTTGGGTCATTACCATGGCGCCTTAAAAAATTGGATAAAGTTGCAGGCTGAATTACCGTGCCTGTTCTTTGTCGCAGACTGGCATGCGTTGACGACGCATTATGACGATCCCTCCATTATTGAAGCGAGCACTTGGGATATGTTGATTGACTGGCTGGCTGCCGGTGTTGACCCTTCGCAAGCGACGTTGTTTATTCAATCAAAAGTCCCTGAGCATGCGGAGTTACATCTGTTGCTCTCGATGGCGACACCACTAGGTTGGCTCGAACGTGTACCAACCTACAAAGACCAACAAGAGAAATTAGCGGAGCGCGATTTGGCGACTTACGGTTTTCTTGGTTATCCCTTATTACAAGCGGCTGACGTGCTGATTTATCGCGCTAGTGCGGTGCCTGTGGGTGACGATCAAGTTCCGCATGTTGAGATGATGCGCGAGGTGGCGCGCCGTTTCAATTACTTGTATGGAAAAGAAAAAGGATTCGAAGAGAAAGCCATCGAGGCCGTTAAGAAATTAGGCAGTAAACGTGCAAAACTTTACCAAGAATTGCGTGTTCAGTTTCAAGAAAAAGGCAACGATGAGGCACTTGAGCAAGCTAAAGCCATGCTCGATGATTTACAAAATCTCAGCATGATAGATCGTGAACGATTGTTTGGTTATTTAGAGGGGAGCCGTAAGCTGATCCTGGTGGAGCCACAAGCGAAGTTAACTGAATCGTCGCGACTGCCCGGCTTAGATGGGCAAAAAATGTCGAAGAGTTATGGCAATGCGATTTCTCTTCGTGAAGAGAAAGACAGTTTGATAAAGAAAATTCGCACCATGCCGACTGATCCTGCGCGTATCCGTCGCACTGATGCTGGCGACCCCAATAAATGCCCCGTCTGGCAGTTACACCAAGTTTACTCCGAAGTTGACGCGCAGAATTGGGTCATTAAGGGGTGTAAATCGGCAGGAATAGGGTGTTTGGAATGCAAGCAACCGATTATTGACGCAATTCTTAAAGAACAAGAGCCGATGCGCGAGAGGGCGCAGCAATACCTTGATGATCCATCATTAGTGCGGGCGATCGTTGCCGATGGCTGTGATCAAGCGAGAAAGTTAGCGCAAGAAACCATGCGCGATGTGCGCGAGGTCATGGGCTTAAGTTACAACTGATGCGCGTCGTTTCTTTGTCAAAGACAGCGTATGGATAAACCCTCCGCTTGGGTGGAAAGATTCTTGCCTTTAATTCCACAGAATCGAGGACCCGTTTTAGATTTGGCTTGTGGCAATGGACGGCATACGCGTTTGCTGCTCGCTGCCGGCTATGACGTTTGGTGTTTAGACCGTGATTCATCTCTTCTTCCTCCATTGCAACAACTGGGCGCGACTTGTTTCCACATTGACTTAGAGGCGGCCGACAATGCAGAGGTAGATTCGCCTTCGAGCACTTGGCCATTCATCGATCATCATTTCGCAGGTGTTATTGTGACTAATTATCTGCACCGGCCATTATTTCCAAGAATCGCGCAGTCCCTGTTAGATGACGGTGTTTTGATTTATGAAACTTTCGCAGAAGGCAATCAGAATTTTGGCCGCCCCACGAACCCAAATTTTTTGTTGTATGCAGAGGAACTCTTAGACGGTTTTATCTTTAATCAAATCAACGGCAACAGCAGGGCACGACCAACTCGTTGTATTGCTTACGAAAATGGATACGTCGAAACCCCGAAATTGGCGGTAGTGCAGAGAATTTGCCTTCGATTTGGATCTCAAGGTGGCGCGCACCTTGATCGTCTATAAATTTGCTCCTTGCTTGGAGGCGAAGCTCATTTTTTCGAGGTTTTTGAGTAAAGTAAAGGTGCCAAGTGCGAGTGCTTCGTTTTTGCCTATTTTTTCTTAAAAAAGGTGACCGAAATTACATAGGCACAGCATATTTGTTGCGATACTCTCCCTGAGCTAGGGCTGATCCGCTACAATCGGGGTTTAACTTTTTTCTTCGTTTGCATATGACACAGATTCGCGGCAGCTTAGTTGCCATTGTTACCCCGATGCATCCCGATGGTAGTCTTGACTTGCCTTGCTTGCGCAAGTTAATTGATTGGCATATCGCCGAGGGAACTGATGGCATTGTGATTGTTGGCACAACGGGCGAGTCACCAACAGTGACCGTGCCTGAACACTGCGAATTGATCCGCGTTGCCGTTGAGCATGCAAATAAGCGAATTCCTATCATCGCTGGCTCTGGCGGCAATTCTACGGTTGAGGCAATTGCCCTAACAACGTTTGCCAAAGACATCGGTGCAGATGCATCTTTACAAGTTGTTCCTTATTACAATCGCCCAACACAAGAGGGCATGTATCAACACTTCAAGAAGATCGCAGAGTCTGTCGATTTGCCAGTGATCTTGTACAACGTACCAGGCCGTACGGTCGCAGATATGTCCAACGAAACGATGCTGCGTTTGGCGCAAGTGCCTGGTATTGTAGGTGTGAAGGAGGCGAGCGGAAACATTGCTAGAGATATCGAATTACTGCGTCTTGCCCCAAAATCCTTTGCGGTTTATTCAGGTGACGATGCCACTGCGATGGCACTCATGCTTTGTGGTGGTCAAGGTAATATTTCTGTGACCGCAAATATTGCACCAAGAGCCATGCACGAAATGTGTATGGCAGCAATGCAGGGTGAAATTTCGAAAGCAAGAGAGATCAATGACCGCTTGCTTCCCCTGCACAGTAAATTATTTATTGAACCTAATCCCTTGCCAGTGAAGTGGGCAATGGCTGAAATGGGTTTAATACCAACCGGGCTGCGCTTACCATTAGTGCCCTTGTCAGCGCAGTATCATGAGACAGTTCGCGCAGCGTTGCGTGAATCAGGTGTATTACAATAGCGCCGAAGAAAAAAATTGCACCGGCGTTGGTGTTCGTCTACGCCATTCGGTTTTCGTTCAGTTTTAATTGATAACAATAAGTAGGGATGTTCACATGGCAAAAAGTTTTGTCGCTAAACGCAGTTTGACCAACACAGTTGCGTTGGTTGGTGTAATCAGTTTAAGTGCGTGTAGCGCGGTTGGCGATCTCCTAGAGCCAAATCGCATTGACTATAAAAGCGCAAGTAAGGTAACAACAGCATCGTTGGAAATTCCACCTGATTTAACGCAAATTCGTCGCGATAGTCGATTTGGCATTCCTGAGGCTAACCAGAGCAGTGCTACGGCGTCTGCCTATAATTTGCAGAAAGGCACCAAAGAAACGTCTACTAGCAACATCGTTGCTCCGTTACAAATTAAAGAGATACGTATTGAGCGTGATGGCTCGCAACGGTGGTTGGTTGTAAAGCAAACGCCCGAAGTGTTATGGCCACAGCTGAAAGATTTTTGGCAAGAACTTGGTTTCTTAATTAGTGTGGAAAATCAAGATACAGGCGTAATGGAAACCGATTGGGCAGAAAATCGCGCAAAAATTCCACAAGATTTTGTTCGCAACACATTGGGTAGAGTGCTTGATTCGCTTTACTCGACGGGTGAGCGTGATAAGTTTCGCACACGTTTAGAGCGTACTAAAGATGGCAATGTAGAAATTTACATCAGCCATCGTGGTGCGCAAGAAGTTTTAGTCGGAAGCCAAAAGGAAACGACTGCTTGGACACCGCGTCCGAGTGATCCGAATCTTGAGGCCGAATTCTTATCGCGCCTCTTAGTGCGTTTAGGGGTTGCCACAGAGCGTGCGAAAGTTGAAGTGGCGAAAGCGGTCGAAGGAAAGCCGCGCGCAAAACTAATTAAGGCAGAAAACATTAGTTACCTGGAAACCGACGAAGGGTTTGATCGTTCATGGCGCAGAATCGGGTTGGCGCTTGATCGTGTTGGATTTACAGTCGAAGATCGTGATCGTTCTCAAGGACTGTATTATGTTCGCTATATTGACCAAGACATTGATGCGAAAACGAAGGGCGCTAGTGAAGGTTTCTTCTCGCGCTTGTTTTCATGGGGTAGCAGCGATGCGAGTAAAGCAGCCCAGAAATATCGCATCAACGTGAAAGAAAAAGGCAATATTTGTTTAGTTTCCGTGCATGGCGAAGACGGAAAAGTATCAACTTCACCAGTAGCAGAGAAAATTATTCAATTGCTTAACGACCAGCTAAAGTAATTCTTACGCAATTAGTCGCTAGAAGGCCAAGTTCGAAAATTGGCGTTCGACTCTGATAAAAAAACGAGCTAAACAGCTCGTTTTTTTATTTTTATCCAAAATTTTAGGCGAAAAAAAACCGGCGAATCTCGCCGGTTTTTTTCTAAAACAAAAATTACTTCGCTGCTGGAGCAGAAGCTGCTGCGTCTGCTGCTGGAGCAGATGCTGCTGCTGCGTCAGCCGCTGGTGCCGCTGCTGGAGCAGAAGCTGCTGCATCAGCTGCTGGAGCTGGTGCTGGAGCTGCAACAGGAGCTGGAGCTGGTGCTGGAGCTGGTTCTTCTTTTTTGCTGCAAGCTGCCAAAGCGATTGCTAACAAGGAAACGAGCAAGAGTGATTTTTTCATATTAGTGCTTTCTTTAAATGGATCAAAAAATAAATTAAAACTATTGCGATGAATAATTACCGGTAATTATCGCTCTACATAGGCTTATTCGCCGGCTTTGCATCAAGATGATACTAGGCCCCTACGAAAGTTTCCTAACCCCGAATTATAATGATTTTTGCTTTGAGAGAACAGAGGAAATAAGATTTTAAGTAGGAAAATAAGACACATTTTTTAAAACTTTCAGTAAAAAACATGGCAAATTGTAAAAAAAGTATTTTTTCGCTGTGGATTTACGCCTAGTTGTTATCGCAAAGTTCTAGCCAGCCATCCTCATACCAAATACAAAATGCTTCAAAAACGTCATCAGAGCAAGCACGCAAGGTTTCCGACAATATCGCGCGCTCGTCGGCTAATTTTTTTAATGGAATTCCGTCCGCTGCGCTCACAACAAACGACTCCCCATTAATAAAAATATGGCCGCCTTTGTAAAGCATTTGAGTTTTTAGTGAGAGAACTAAACCGTTTTTACACGCTTCGGATTTGAATCGTGCTGGTGTAAGTGGTTTCTTTGGTGAGTCGAAAAAAACACTCGCTTTCGGTTCCGTCAAATACTCTCCCAAGAAAATTGTCATGTCGGACTGAGTGAATTTGATTTGTTCGAGTTGGTCTTGAACTTTGGAAAGCATCGATGCACTTAACTCAGCGGGATGTTTTGTCAACTTAAGGTCGGGATCAGAAAATCTCCCAGGAAGTTCAATGGTGTCCACCATAAAATTGAGAAAAGCCTCACCTAATTCCTGAAATGAGGGCGCCCGGAAACCAATCGAATACGTCATGCATTCACCAATTGCTACTCCCTCGTGCGCATAGTGAGGTGGCAAATACAGCATGTCGCCTGGTTCAAGTTCGAACTCCTGTTCCGGTACAAAACGGCGCAGTATTTTTAAAGGCATTCCCTCAATGAGCGACAGATCTTTTTGTGCACTGATGCGCCAGCGCCGCCTGCCATGGGCTTGCAGCAAAAACACATCATACGAATCGAAGTGAGCCCCAACACCGCCGCCGTTTGTCGCATAACTGATCATCAAATCATCAAGGCGCGCATTGGGAATGAAATTGAAACGTCGCAGTAGGCTATCAGCCGCCTTATCGTGAAGGTTGACGCCCTGAACAAGTAGCGTCCATTCGTCTTTGCTTGTGTCTGGGAGTTCGGCAAACGGGCCGTTGGACATATCCCAATGTTGATCGAATGCGCAAATTAAACGCGACTCAACATCATCGCGCTTTGCCATCGCGAACAGTTTTTTTGCGCTTAGGACGGGCTTTAAATCTGGAAAAGCGGCACGAATGAGAAGAGGCTTTTTTTGCCAATATTCTTTTAAAAATTGAGCAGGGCTAATGTCGCCAAGCACGTTTATGGCCGCGGATGTATTTTTCATAGCAGGATTATAGATGTGGTCGTTTGATACTCAAAGGTATAATCATAGTAGATGGAAATTGGCATCGTCACAGCAAGAGGAAAAATAATGAAAATTGCAAAAAACACCGTCGTCACCGTGCTTTATACGCTGTCGGACGCACAAAACAATGTTATCGAAGAGGGGCAGGACCCTATGGTGTATTTGCATGGTGGTTATGAAAATACCTTACCAAAAATTGAAGAAGCCTTAGAGGGAAAAGAAGCGGGCTTTCAAACCACAATACAAGTGGAACCAGAGGATGCGTTTGGTGAATATGACGCCGATTTAGTCAAAGTTGAGGAGAGAAATAATCTGCCAACTCCACTTGAAGTTGGTATGCAATTTGAAGGAACGCCAGATGAAAACGAGGACGATGACGACTATAGCCCAATGATTTTTTCGGTGACAGATATCGCAGGAGACAAAGTCGTTTTGGACGGCAATCATCCCTTAGCTGGAATGGCCTTGCGGTTTTCCTTGCACGTTACCGAGGTGCGCGCTGCGACAGAAGAGGAAATTACCCATGGTCATGTGCATGGCGAGCATGGGCATGATCATGAAAGCGATGACGAAGATGAACTGGGCAATGAGTATCGCAGTCATCGACTTCACTAGACAATGAATTGACGGGTTGTAAATGAGCGAAAGTAAGATAATTGAATTTGAACGTCCCACGATGGCGACTGGAACGAGTTGCGTTGCGTCTGCTTGGGCAAGCGTGCCAGATGAGCCAAGCGTCACTGAAAAGCAAAGTTTGAAACACGAGATTAAACAACTTCTCAGAGAAAAAGGCGCGGTACTCGTTGCGCATTACTATGTGGACGCCGAGATCCAAATGCTCGCCGAAGAAACAGGCGGCTGTGTCTCGGACTCATTAGAAATGGCGCGCTTTGGGCGCGATCATGCCGCGAAAACCCTGATTGTTGCCGGTGTAAAGTTTATGGGCGAAACGGCAAAAATACTCAGCCCAGAGAAATCAATCTTTATGCCCGATTTAGAAGCGACTTGTTCTCTTGATTTGGGTTGCCCAGCTGATGAGTTTTCGGCATTTTGTGATGCGCACCCAGATCGCACAGTTGTGGTGTACGCCAATACAAGTGCTGCCGTCAAGGCAAGAGCAGACTGGATGGTGACATCGAGTATAGGTTTGGACATCGTTGCCCACCTTCATGCAGAAGGAAAAAAAATACTTTGGGCACCCGATAAGCATCTCGGGCAATACATTCAAACAAAAACAGGCGCCGATATGTTGCTGTGGCAAGGCTCCTGCTTGGTGCATGATGAGTTTAAAGCGGTTGAACTGGAGATACTCAAAGAAGCGCATCCAAACGCAAAAGTTTTGGTTCACCCAGAATCGCCCGCTGCCGTGGTTGCGCTTGCCGATGTTGTCGGCTCGACCTCGCAGCTTATAAAGGCAACGCAAACGCTAGATGCGCAAGAGTTCATTGTTGCAACGGACAACGGCATTTTGCACAAAATGAAGATGGCTGCGCCAAGCAAGAATTTTATCGTCGCACCAACGGCAGGCAACAGCGCAACGTGCAAGAGCTGTGCGCATTGTCCATGGATGGCAATGAATGGATTAAGAAATTTAAGGGATGCCTTGTTACTGGAGCGTGGCGAAGTATTTGTTGATCCCCAAATTGCCACTAAAGCGAAAACCTGTATTGATCGCATGTTAGCGTTTGCGGCAGCAAAGAACGCGAATCTTCGCGCCAGCGGCAAGCTAGAAAATGAGCAAAAATTGTTCGCCGGTATTGGCCCTGCATAAGAAACGACGGAGTGACAACTTGTTAGCCAATAAACTAATCAATCGCTTTACTCCACTCGACTCAGCCTTGAGTGAAGCATTAACACGCAACGTAATTGACGCGTTAGCCGAGGATATTGGGTCTGGTGATCTGACTGGTTTACTTGTGCCCGCCACACAAATAGTGAGCGCGACAGTAGTCGTGCGTGAAGCGGCGGTGTTATGCGGTGCGCCTTGGTTTGATGCGGTGATGGCGGCAGTCGACTCTTCAATTACTGTTGAATGGTGTTACGCCGAGGGTGAAATCATGGTCGCAGATACCGTTGTTTGCCGTTTGCACGGTCTTGCCCGTTCCCTTTTAACCGCGGAACGCTCAGCACTCAATTTCCTTCAATTGTTTTCGGCAACTGCAACAATGTGCCAGACCTTTACCAAGATTGTAGCGGGCACGCGTGCGGTCATTCTCGATACCCGTAAAACCATGCCAGGTCTGCGCTTAGCGCAAAAATACGCAGTGCGTGTTGGCGGTGGAAATAACCAACGTTTAGCTCTGTATGACGGTATCTTGATCAAAGAAAACCATATCGCTGCCGCCGGTGGTATTGATGCGGCAATGAAAGCGGCACTCGCATTGAATGCAAATGTGAGCGTGCAAATTGAAGTTGAAAACCTCGGGCAACTAGCTGAAGCATTAAACGCTGGTGCGAAATCAATCTTATTAGACAATTTTGACCTTACGTTGATGCGTCAAGCCGTCGAGCTAAATGACCGCCGCGCACTCCTAGAAGCTTCCGGCGGCGTAAACCTAGAGAGTGTTAGAGCGATTGCGGAAACAGGCGTTGATCGTATTTCAATTGGTAGCTTAACGAAGGACATTCGAGCGATCGATTTTTCCATGCGCGTTGTTTAGTATTTTCATAAAAGAAGACCAAAAGAAAAAAATTTGAAAAACCCGCACTAAAAATAGAAAAATTGAGCTATAATTTTGGGCTTGGAAGTGTGGCCGAGCGGTTGAAGGCACTAGTCTTGAAAACTAGCGAGGATGAGAGTCCTTCGTGAGTTCGAATCTCACCGCTTCCGCCAAATTTGAAAAAAGCCCTTGATGATCTAGGGCTTTTTTTTTGCGCAAGGCATTTGTTTTTCTCCTCGCACCGTTCTCCCTTCCGAAGTGGTTTGAAGCGTCAGAAAAACCACTAACTCTCCCATCCCCACACAAACTGCGGTGCATCCGTTTTAAACCAGACATTTTTCACAATAATTCTTGCAATATTTTGTGCTGGAATTGATTATTGGTTTTTAAACACTTGCAAACCAGCAGCTTCTCGTCAGTTTTTTACTCATACACATGATTGTATTTGTTTAAAGCGCATATAAATAAAGCGCATTAATAGGTATTTTTAGGCATACTCCCCTATTTTTATGTGTTTGCGACAGTTGAAAGAAACTTGCTTCGTGCAATTGGGTTTGCTTATTTATTTCTCTTCACAATTAAAAACCTAGGGTCATCGAATGAAACGTAGACAATTTATGCAGGTCAATGCAGCACTTGGGCTTGTGGGTCTTAATAACATTGCTGGAGGCGAAGTCAGAGCGTCTGCCAAAATCAGCGCTGCCAACTCGATTATCGAAGCAAGTGTCGTTGAGTTGCAGACCGCAATGAC
>CAYPNW010000049.1:7026-13091 GCA_964411965.1 uncultured Burkholderiaceae bacterium | reverse complement strand
AGAAACGGCAGTTGACCGCTTAAATGTTTAATTAAATTCATGTTTTTTAACAGAACTTTATTGTTAATAATGCTCACCGTTTTGGTGAGAACGCTACAGGCCCGATTGCACATTTTTCTGGCTCTCTGGACTATTTCGGCATTCCAGTGGAATACCCTCGTCCTAGCAACGTGGAGGTTGCGTCGTCTTCGCGCTGGGCGGCACACGCCTTGCCAGAAAGCCAGAAAAACGTACACTCGAACCTGTCCAACTGCCGTTTCTAGGTTAAATAACAATTTGATCCAAGGCTTCGAAGCGTAGCTCGGTCTCCCGAAAAATCTCGTGAAATTCGTGCTCTGTGAGGGCAATGCTATCCCAAGCAAATTGCGATATGTGTGGCACGGACTCAAGTTCGTCGTGTGCTAAATCAAGCGCATGAACTATCGCATTAGCGACGTGCACAATCGCGGCAATCGAATTTAAGCTGGGGTCGTCTGGTTCGTGGTGACCACGTATCGCATCTTGAATCGCATCTGAAAATTGCCAATGCATTGCCAATACAAAGCCAGCAATGACATGATCTGCGCCTAATACGTCTTGCTCCGCCTGAAGCAGTTCGCATTGATGCGTTACTTGGTACTGCAACACTTGTGCGTACTCGGTCGGAAAACGCGTCACTAACACCAAGCGCCCGATGTCATGGAGCAAGCCGGCTGTGAAGGCAAAGTCATGTTTAAGCTGGAGTTTTCTAGAAACCAATTCGGCGCAAATCGCCGTCGCTACGCTATGACGCCAAAAGCCCGTGTAGTCGAAACCTTCACATTGAGTGGATGGGAAGCTATTTGCCACAATGCTGATGCGAATCAAATTTTTCACGCTTTTCATGCCCAGCATGGAAACGGCTTGCTGAATCGTAACGACCTTCGAGTTTGCTCCGTAAAAAGATGAATTTGCCAAGCGCAAGGTTTTTGCTGCCAAGGCTTGATCGAGTGCGACTTTTTCGCAAATCGTATCTAAACTCGCTTCGTCATCATCAAGGTCGTTAAGCATTTCTTGCGCAACCGCTGGTAGCGTAGGCAAGTCTTTAATGCGCCGAACCACCTCTTCAAGATGAAGTTTTTTTTCTTCCGAGTCGTTGAGCGGCGCATTCATTCCGGCACCTTCAATCGATAACTTTTCATGTACATAAATAAGGTATGACACGGTTCGGTATTGCGGTGCTGAGAAAAAATTTTCTCCAAGCGCATAACGCGCTGCTGCGGATCGACGATCACTTCCGACTCTGGAGTCTCAACGACTACAGATAATTGGTGGATGTCGTGATGAGCGATGGATTTCAGCATTCCTTCCGTGAGCGTCACTCCAGCGGGGAGCAAAATATGACCCAATTTATCCAAGAGATCATCAGCCAGAACCATGCCTGCACTGATCTTTGAAAGCGGCAGATATCGATGCCTTGTGCTCATTACTTCCACTCCGGTTGACTAGCTTAGGACATCTTATTTTTACAATCGAAATTTCGATTGCGCTATGTCGATTATGTTTGCCTAATGCACGATGCTAACGCGCTTATAGTTGGATGAAGCTTACGTAGCTACTATATACTAAGCCGATACGCTGCGAATGCGGAAGCGGTACTTGGTTAAGTATTGTTAATTGTGCGTTGCAAAACTTCGAGATTGATTTGCGCCATACAACCTCATCTCGATTTATGTTGTTCTTGTCTCACTTCACCTCATCTCACCTCACCATTAAATCGCCCGAAGCAAACTGATGACCTTTCTGCGCCAGCTTTTCACTCAGCGTCCCCGTCTTAGTATGACGGCATTGGGCGGTTTAATTGCTTTTTTATGCCTTCCAAATACCTTATTTGTCGTCACTAAAGCGCTCATATCCTGGAATATTGCTGTTTGGTGTTACTTAGCTTTAATGGCTTGGCTGATGATGCGGGCTGACCAAGCAGAAGTACAAGAAATTGCGCAACGTGAAGATGAAGGCGCTGTGAGCGTTCTGCTTGTGTTGTCATTGGCGGCAAGCGCCAGTTTGATCGCGATTATTTGGGAGTTACGCCACCAACAAGGATTTTCGGCGCAAGAAAAAATATTTGATGACTTGCTGACTGCAATCACAGTTCTGGGTTCGTGGCTCTTGGTTGCTACTATTTTTACGTTTCATTACGCCTTGTTGTTTTATTTGGCGCCAAAAGAATCGCCCCCTTTGCGTTTTCCTGATAACGAAAAATTGCCTGATTATTGGGACTTTCTTTATTTTTCGGTCACGATCGCAGTCGCCGCACAAACCTCTGATGTTGTGGTGATGTCCCGCGCCATGCGCAAAGTGGTGATGGCGCAAGCTCTACTCAGTTTCTTCTTCAATGCGGCAATTTTAGGGTTTTCTATCAATATCGCTGCGAGTGTGGTTGGTAGTTAATGTCGTAAGTGTCGTAAGTTTTCTATAAAAGTGACTGACTTTAGGCTTTCATTTCTGCGCAAATTGATTGCCTTCCTATCGCCAGCGAGCTAGACATGAATGCCTCTTTAGCGATAAGGTGATGGCTGATCAAGCTCCAGAGCGTGCGAGAGGCGCGAATAAGCATGTCCCGCATTCCGTTCAATTCCCCCATTCATTTCTGCTGCTATGGCACTTAATTACATTTGGTCGTCTTTTTTTCTCATCGGTTTTCTAGCCGCCCTAGCGCAATGGCTGTTCTTAGGTGATAACGAAATCTTCAAGCGTATTGTTGATGGCACATTTGAGTCCGCCAAAGTCGGCGTGATGGATATTGCCTTACCTTTGGCAGGCGTTATGACATTTTGGCTGGGCATCATGAACGTGGGCGAGAAGGCAGGCGCAATCGGATTTTTTGCAAAAATCATCGGCCCTTTTTTTGCGAAAATTTTCCCTGGCGTACCGAAAGATCATCCCGCCAATGGTCATATGGTGATGAATTTTTCCGCGAACTTACTGGGGCTTGATAATGCAGCCACGCCGTTCGGCTTAAAAGCCATGGAGAGCCTGCAAAGTCTCAATCCAAACAAGGACGAGGCGACGGATGCGCAAATCATGTTTTTAGTGTTGCATACATCGGGCCTGACTTTAATTCCTCTCGCGATCATGGCGCAGCGTGCGGTGCTGGGTGCGCAAGATCCTTCTGACGTGTTTATCCCTTGCTTAATTGCGACCTATGTCGCGACCGTTGTGGGCTTATTGGGCGTGGCAATCAAGCAGGGCATTAATTTACTCAATGCTGTTGTGGTGGGCTGGTTAGGCGGTATCAGCATGTTTATCATTGGCATGGTGTGGATGCTCAGCCAACACATGTCACGTGCTGAAATCGAAGTGTTTTCTAAATTGACCAGTAATTTATTGCTGCTTTCGATCATCGTTGCGTTTATTGTTGGGGCTATGCGAAAAGGCGTCAACGTCTATGACGCCTTTATTGAAGGCGCAAAGGGTGGAATCCAAACATCGATCACCATCATTCCCTATCTCGTGGGTATGTTAGTGGCGATAGGCGTACTTCGAAATTCTGGGGTATTGAATTGGATCGTCGCGGGGTTTACTTGGTTGTTTACACAGTTGGGTGTGAATACCGATTTCACGCCAGCGCTGCCAACCGCGTTAATGAAGCCGCTCAGCGGCAGTGGTTCTCGTGCTTTAATGGTTGATGCCATGAAGACCTACGGCGTTGATTCCTTTGTGGGTCGGCTCGCTTGCGTATTTCAAGGGTCGGCAGATACGACTTTTTACATCGTTGCCTTGTACTTTGGTTCCGTGGGTATCCGAAAGACGCGTTATTCCATACCATTCGGCTTATTGGCGGATGCTGCTGGCGTGATTACCGCGATTTTTGTCGCGTATTTGTTTTTCCATTAATCTGACACAGTGGCTTTTAAAAACTAAGGAAGCTCTGATTAAGTTACTGCGCGACCAAATTTTGTACCTGCGACACCGGCTACCGTGCTCGCTGTACAGTCGTACAGGTGCGCTTCTCGATTCAAACTTTGGCCGCTCGCTACACTTAATCAGAGCTTCCCTAACAAGGCGATTTGTAAGCAAAGCGAAATGATGACAGAAACAGACGTTCAAAAAAGAAGTGATCTCCGTGAAGAGTGGCAGATTTTGCAAACACAATTTTCACGTGACGACCTAGTTTGCCTTACGATAAAACTCGTTTGCACACTGGTATTTGCTGCGTTGCTGATTTTTTCTCTGCATGGATTGATTGGCGCATTCTTTGTTGGTGTCTTTTGGGTGATGGAAAGCATGGCGCGAACCGCGCAAACCAGAATTGCGGAGAGGTTGTTAGCGATAGAAGCAAGCCTTGCACAAACAACAAACCACCCCAGCGCTTTAAGTGGGGCGCCGAACCATGCATTTCAATTGCATACAGCGTGGTCGCATAGTCGACTTGGTATGCTTGGTTTGTTGAAGGAATATGCCAGTAACGGCTTGCGTCCGACGGTGGCTTTTCCTTACATCGCGCTCGCGGCTTTCAGCCTTTTACTACTTGCCTTGCAAGATAGCCCGAGCTTCACTTAGCCAGAACATCTCGTTTCAAAATAGCGGCGTCGCGACGCGAATAATTGGATAAAGTTCGTAACGATCATCCCAGGACTCGTGCCTGCGCTCAAAAAATTCCAAGCGTGCTTCAGGGCTTTGGGCAAATTTAGAATCAGTTGCTAACTTCTTTTCGAAGGCGCTTCTGAGTTGTGGGTCGGCGGCTAATTGCTGAAGCGCCACGTCTTCCGCAACGTAGGCTTCAATATAGTCTTTTTTCTCAAAGAAGCTATTGAACCAACCCCAGTTCACTAGCGCATCAGGTGCATCCGGTTCAAACAGAGCGGCAATCAAGCGGGCTTTGCTTTGCGCAATAGGCACGTACAGCGAACCTACCAGAACATCGGTTTTTGCTCTGTTCCATTCTCCTTGTAATTTGAGCGTTTGGCGTCCTTCAAAAGATTTCGTTTGCCAATTCACTTGTTTGGCGCGAAATTCTTCCACGTCGAGATTTGTCCATGCTTTGCTGAGGACATGGAAGCGTATGCCGTGTTGCTTTAACTTCTCCGCAACCTGACGCGCAAACGGTGCCGGAATGACATAACCAGCGCGTGGCAAGATTGTGCTCTTATCAACCACAATCTCATCACGCAAACTGACCTGCCAAACTTGTGGTGTGTTTTCATCGTAGCGTGTGACGATGCCGCCAGAGATCGCTGACGGCGTGCGCGTGTAAGCGTAACCACGAAATTGTATGGTCTTGGCTTTTTCAGTTGTTTTGTAATCCAAAGCTAAAGTCTGCCCTTTCGACGCTAGCTGCGCCGCTGCTTGGTCTGCCTTGGCGGCCAATTCCATCCATTGCGTGCCATACAGTGCCGATTGCTTTAAAACGGACATGATCGTGTTGTAAGTGATGCGAACGCGTGTCGGGTAGTTTTTCCACGAATGTGTTTCGACCAGCATGCCAAATCGATTGCGCAGTAAAAAATAGCCCGTTGAAAATCGTGGGGATGGTGCGCGATCAACAAAACCAGAGAGAGGATTATCCTCTTCTTCAAATGCCATATAAAACGGCATGGGCAGTGAGCCTCGCTGGGCGAGATCACTAATCACCGCATCACGTAAGGCAGCGCCGGCAACTTGTAAAGCGCTGTCACCAATGTGTCCCGGCTCAACTTGTATAGAAATATCGTGCTCAAATTTGGCGCCATCTGTGACATGTAAATCGATCGTGGCAATCGGGTCCCATTCACCGATCAACTTCAGCATCGCTTGCATTTCAGGCGCATCAGCTTTGACATAATCGCGATTCAAATTCAGGTTTTGTGCGGTGCTACGTCTGCCCATTTCTTCTGGGCCGCGTTGATTGGGACGATTCCATTTACCAAATCGCTCGTGCCCGTCCACATTGAAAACGGGGACGAAAATCATTACTTGTGAGGTGAGCGGGTTTTCGGTATCCGTCTTTTCTAACAATTCGCGCAGAGCGAGAAAGCCCGCGTCTTTACCATCAATTTCGCCTGCATGAATACCGCCTTGTATCAAAACCACGGGCATTTTTCTTTGTTGGGCACGCTGCGCATCGA
>CAYPNW010000049.1:3842-6926 GCA_964411965.1 uncultured Burkholderiaceae bacterium | reverse complement strand
CCGCCTTGTATCAAAACCACGGGCATTTTTCTTTGTTGGGCACGCTGCGCATCGAGCACACCGCTGCGTGATGTAATCAAGGCCAACATAGGGCGGCCTTCTGGTGTCGTGCCAAACTTCGTGCAGCGTACCCATTTCGGGTAAGTTTTTTGAAATGCGTCACACAACTGAATCACTTCATCATAGCGGCCGGTTTTTTTAAAACCGGATTGCTCTGCAATGCTAAGCAGGGGGGAGGCGGCGCTACTAAAACCGCTGGAAAGAAGAGTGATACAAAAGAGGAAGAAGGAACAAATTTTTACTTGTAAAGAATAGTTCATCGTTAGCAGGTGAATGAATTAGAAGGCGAAAAAAACAGTTTAAAAAAAAATCAAAGTGCAAAAATGATCATCACGTAGCGATTTTCGCCTGCCAAGCTAGCGCGGTTTCCATCAGTGCGCCAGAATCGAGCGTCAGCAGTTGTCGCCCCCGCATTAAGCAGCGACCATGCACCCAAACATCGCTGACTTGCTCGCGGCCTGCCGCATACACAATTTGCGAAATAGGGTCGTACACGGGTGTGGTTTCCAAGGCGGACAAATCGATCGCGATCATGTCAGCATATTTGCCTGCAACGAGGCTGCCTATTTCTTTCTCTAAGCCTAAAGCTTTAGCGCCTGACAAGGTCGCCATTTCTAGTGCCTGCGCCGCGTTTAATGCGGTGGGCTCGCCAGATTGCGCCTTCGCAAGCAAGGCCGCTAAACGCATGTCGGCGAGCATATCGAGTTTATTGTTACTGGCGCTACCATCGGTACCCAAGCCGACATTGATGCCAGCTGTTTGCATGGCGTGAATTCGCGCCATGCCCGACGCTAATTTTAGATTGCTGGCAGGGTTATGGGCAACGTGTACGCCACGTTGGTGCAACAGCGCAATTTCAGCGTCGTCCGCATGCACGACATGGGCAGCAATTAATTGCGGACTTAAAAGTCCGAGTTGGTCTAAGCGCGCTAAAGGTCTTACGCCGTACTCCTTCATACTCGTCGCTAATTCGTCAACACTCTCGTGAATGTGACAATGGATGCCGACAGAAAGTTGTTGGGCGAGCGCAATTATTTTTTTGAAACTGGCGTCTGATACCGTGTATGGCGCGTGTGGCGCGAGTTTAAATGCCACACCTTGCTGGCCGGCGAAGTCACGAATAACGTCTTGGGCTTTTTGTAAATAGTCGTCCGCGTCTTGGCAATACGCATTGGGAAATTCAAGCACACTGCAACCGACCACGGTACGCATGCCCGATTGCACGCCTGCGCGCGCCACAGCGTGATGGAAAAAATACATATCGTTGACCGTGGTGGTGCCACCCCGAATCATTTCTGCCATGGCGTGTAAGCTGCCATCAAATACAAACTGCTCCGACACATGCTTTTTCTCGGCGGGCCAAATATGCTCATTCAACCATTCCATCAACGCCAAATCATCGGCCAATCCGCGCAGGAGGCACATTGCCGAGTGGGCGTGCAGATTCACAAAGCCGGGCAGCAGCGCGTGGGTCGGCAAATCAATGTGTTCCGCATTTGCAAATTGCTGCCGCGCCGCGACGCTAGGCATTAGGCCAACGATGAGCGCATCTTCCATGACTAAGCTGTAGTCGTTCAGCACGCTGGCATGTGGTTCGATTGGAATTATCCATTTCGGATGAAGGCAAGTAGTCTTTTTCATTGCGCGCTTTTTGGCTTGGTAAAAGTTTCTTTGAGTATAAAGCATCAAGGAAAATGAGGCCTTCGCACAAGCGACCGGGCAGCCAAATTTTTCCCCCATGCTCGCTGTAAAGTCGTGCAGGGGCGTTTCTCGCAACAAACTTCGACCGGACTAGCGTTGTGCTGGCATCTCATTAAAATTTCGGGCTAAGGGAAACATCCTTTTATGCTTGCGGGCAAGGTCAAATTCTTTCAAAGCAAGACAAATCGGCAAAGTGGCACAAGTAAGAAAAAGAAACGCAAGCTGACTTGCTTCCCGACTCGCTATTTGTCCGTCTGCGGAATAGTGCTTTGCTTGATGACTGAACCTAAAACGTGACCACTTGCGCTATATCAAGAAAGTTAAAAATGACATACTCCTTTATTTCTTTAAAAAATATGCTTTTTTCCGCATTTATTTGTTACGTATTGAAAATATACCTATTGCAGTATGTTAAATTCTCTCGATGCAAACCTCGCCCTTACTTTGGATTCTGCGTTTGCTGATGACGGTATTTCCACCACGCGAAGGCATGAGACTTTGCTATGATGTTTGTTTGCGCCTGTCTCCTATCGAATTTCCCAATCAAAGCGACTCACATTTATGTTTGAACTTTTTTCCAAATTAAAACAACTCACTTCACGTCGCCCCACGAATCAACAGAAAGAACAGCAAGCCGCGCAGAAAGCCCCGCAGAAAGCCAGCACGCAAGAAATCGCTGCTACTCAACGCGCCGAGAAAAAAGATGCGCAAGAAGAAGCAACGCGACAAGCGTTTATGGCACGTGTTGATCAACTAGCGAACGATGAACCAGCATTGATTGCCGCCTTACTCAGCTGCGATTTTGCAGACGGGCGTTACCGCGCTGCACAGCATGTTTCCAGTCCCACGGGCTTGGTGGAAGTACGTAATGCCATGCGCAACCACGACAAGCGCGTGGCAAAGCTCATGCAAAGTCGTATCGATCTTCTTAAGCATGCCGAGCAGCAGGTGCAACAATCGCGCGCATGTGTAGAGCAAGCCAAAAAGCTGCTGAGCCTGCCGCATATTATGACCAACCAAGTCAGTGATCTCGACAAGCAAAGAGCGGCCCTGAGCGAATTTTCATCGGCGCATCAAGCGGAGTACAGCGAGGTCAGAGCGGCGATTGAACAACAATTGCAAGCGCAGGTCGATTTGCAACGATGCGTACTAGATTGCTTGCAAATGTTGCGCGACATGCGCCTTCCATCAATTGAGGATGAGGTCACGTCTACCGACGATTTCACAGTGCGCTTAGATGCTTACCAAGAAGAGCTCGCAGGTTATCTGAGTCATCCCGCTTCTGCCTCATTACCCAAAAATTTACTGCAAGAGGGCGCGCTC
>CAYPNW010000049.1:0-3742 GCA_964411965.1 uncultured Burkholderiaceae bacterium | reverse complement strand
GAAGAAATTTTAAATGCGATGGAAGAGGCTTTAGAGCAGGGCAGCGTGCAAGGCGCAAAGAAATTTGATCGACAGTCGCGTGAGATCGATGCGCAAGAAAATCCACTGAGTCAAGTGCATAAAGAACGCTTACAAAAAATCCGCGCAGAGTTGGGTAATTTGTTGGCGTGGGCGAAGTGGGGCGGCGATGTTTCGCGTGAGGAGTTGATTAAAGCACTGGAAGATTTACCCAGCCAAGCGCTGCCACCAACGCAACTGGCGAAGAAAGTTACTGCTTTGCGTGAACGCTGGAAAGAGATGGAACGCGTGAGCGGCGCGGCAAATAAAGACAGTTGGACGCGTTTTGATGCCGCATGTCAAATCGCCTATGCACCCGCCGCACAATTCTTCCAAGAGCAGGCATTAGAGCGCCAAGCAAACTTAAAAGCCGCGCAAGATTTTTTGGTGGAAATGCAGACCAAACTCGCCCTTATTTTGGCAGTGCCAGCCGACTGGAAAGCCTACGCGCAGTTTTGCCAAACGCAACAACAAGAATGGAAGAAAATTGGCCATGTTGACCGCAAACATCGCGCGCCCTTGGATGCCGAGTTCGAGTCCTTGTTTCAACAAATTTGGCAGCCATTGCAAGAGCGCCGCAGAGAAGAAATCGAGAGTCGTGCAGCATTAATAAAATCTGTACAAGCGATTGACCCGAATCAACGCAATGCGGTCGATCAGCTTAAAGCCTTGCAAGAACGTTGGCAAAAACAAGCGAGTAGCGTGCCTCTCAAACGGCAAGATGAGCAACGTCTTTGGGAGGAATTTCGCAGCGCGTGTGATGCCGTTTTCGCGCAGCGCAAAGAGGTCAATCTCCAAGCTGACGCACAAAGGCAGCAACAACTGCTTGAACGTGAAGCCTTCTGTGCCGAATTAGAAGCGGTCGTTGCGCAGTTAGAGGTGACCGGCATGGTGCCAGCGAATGAACGATTGAAACAAGCACCACTGCAATGGAAATCGTTTGGTGCCGTGCCAAAAGCCGCCGAAGCGCAGATTGAACAACGCTTTCAAACAGCCATCCAAAGTTTGTCTAATCGCCTGCAGGAATTGCAGAAGCAGAAAAAAGCGGCTGGAAAAGAATTGTTCTTACGCAAACTGCACTTATGTGTGGAACTTGAGCAGACGCTCGCTTCAATGGGTGCAGATTTAGTCGAATCGGATCGTATCCGCGCCATTTCTGATGAATGGAACCAGTTAAATGCAAGCTTGACGAAATCGCACGCGCCCTTGGTGGAGCGCTTTCAAAATGATATAGCAGCATTGCGCAGAGCAGAACCGGGCTTTGCTGCGCGTCTGCAGGCAAATCAAGTGGAGTTTGATTTGACTCTGTTGCGCCTAGAGATTATGTGCGGGGTTGAGAGCCCACCAGAGTTAGCGCGCGAACGATTGCAAATGCAAGTGGAAGTGCTACAACAGACGATGAAGTTGGGCTCGCCGGATCAGATCAAATCCCAATTATTTCAAAGCACTGTGCGCCAACCAGTTTTGCTCGATGTTTCGCGCGTTGCTCGTTTGGAGAAATTGCTGAGTTTTTCCGACTACCTCAACTAGCTTGCTCAGAAAGATCAATCATGGACTTTGTTTTCCCAACGACGCCTGCGACTGTTCCTGTGCATGGATCAAGCGCCTATTTTCCCGTGCACCGAATTTATTGTGTGGGGCAAAATTATGACGCCCACGCGAAAGAAATGGGCGCGACAGGACGTGCTGAACCTTTCTTTTTTATGAAGCCGGCCGATGCAGTAATGCCTGTTGCTGACAATGAATGCGGCACCATGCCATATCCTAGCCAAACACAAAACCTCCATCACGAGATAGAGCTGGTAGTGGCGATAGGCAAGACGGGGAAGCATATCGATGTCAAGGACGCGCCCGAATTTGTTTGGGGTTATGCAGTGGGTCTCGATATGACGCGTCGTGACTTGCAAGCAGAAAGTAAAGCACAGGGGCGGCCTTGGAGTACGGCAAAAGGCTTCGATTTTTCAGCACCGATCTCACCCATTACACCGATTGCGCAATGTGGTTGGTTGAGCTCAGCGGCGATATCGCTGGAAGTAAACGGCGTGCGAAAACAAGCCAGTAATATTGATCAATTGATTTGGAATGTCGCGGAAGTCATCGCCACGCTATCGGACTTTTTTACCTTAAAAGAAGGCGATCTTATTTTTACCGGCACGCCCGCTGGGGTTGGTGCGGTAGTGAAAGGTGATCTCATGCGTGGGGAGATTGCTGGTTTGGGCAGCTTACAAGTCAGCGTGGCATAGATGATTCACGCACGATGCATATCCCATTAATTAGGAGAGCGGAAATTGAAGCTATATGGCTATTTTAGGAGTTCGGCAGCCTACCGCGTGCGTATCGCGCTGAATTTGAAAGGCTTAGAGGTTGAGCATATTCCTGTTCATTTAGTCAAAAATGGCGGCCAGCAACTGGCGCAAGACTACAAGGAACTCAACCCAGAAGCGCTATTGCCAACCTTGGTGGATACGCCTATCGATAGCACTAGCAATGAAGTCGCATTGAGCCAGTCACTCGCGATACTCGAGTATTTGGAAGAAAAATATCCAGCGGTACCATTGCTACCAAGCGACCTCGTGCAACGCGCCAAAGTTCGCGCATTTGCATTGGCTATTGCTTGCGATATTCACCCCATCAATAATCTACGTGTATTGAAATATTTAGGTAAGGAATTGGGTTTGGATGAAGCGCAGCGCAATCACTGGTATCGTCATTGGTGCGAAGCAGGCTTGGCTACACTGGAAGCGCGCCTTGTCAAAGAAAACGGTGGCCATGCTTTTTGTTTTGGAGATCAACCAAGCATGGCGGATTGTTGCTTGATTCCTCAAGTGTTTAATGCGCAGCGCTTTCAATGCGACTTAAGCAGCATGCCAACCGTTATGCGCATTAATGAAAGGTGTTTATCGCACGATGCCTTCGTTCGTGCCATGCCAGCTAATCAGGCAGATGCGGAATAAAAATGGATGCCTATGCATCCATTTTATTGAAGTCGGTGCGGTGTTTACTTCAATTTGGCAACGCACCACCCTCGTTATTTTTCCCGCCCAAGGTGTCGTTCAACACCGAGATCAGAATAGAGCGCGTGAGTTTTGATTTTGTCGTGTAACCGTCGATGGCAAAGTCATTATTGACCCGCTGTTCAGGCGCGTAACCAGGTTGCCCAGTGCGCAAGATGATGCGCAAATCATGGTGCCCCATTTCATTGCGAATCACATCCACAAGTTTTAATCCTGCATCAACGGTTTCCATAACCACATCTAACAGTATCAGGGCTATATCAGGATTGTCTTGAATAACTTTACGTGCGTCTTCACCAGAATACGCATGCAAAAACTCTAATGGACGATCATGGATCTTTACGCCATTAAGCGCGAGTAATGTCGTCTCGTGCACATTATGATCATCGTCCGCAATGAGGATTTTCCACGCAGGCGCACTCTTTAACTGACCGACTTGGTCACTATCTTCTTCCAAAAAATGGATCACATCGTCGTCTTGGCCAAAATGGGAGGCCGATTGTTGCGTGCTTAAAAATGAGTCTAATGAGAAAAGATGCATTTTTTGCTCAATGTCTCCTTTATTGGAGGCATGGTTGGCGAGAAATTGATCGTTTTCGTAGCGATCGAACAAGCCGGGTGTGGAACTGTTGGCAATCTGTTTCATCAGCCTTCTCCCTGTTGCTTGAAAT
>CAYPNW010000048.1:9608-13325 GCA_964411965.1 uncultured Burkholderiaceae bacterium | reverse complement strand
AACCACAAGAATATCAAACCGAGAATAACCGCCGAGATTAAGTAGATCAGACCGCTCATTTGCACTGCAAACGGCAACATCGTCGTGGCAAATAAAGCAATCGTATAGAGCCAAATATGAAAGCGGGTAAATTCGCCACCATGGGTGATGGGAAGCATCGGTAGCCCAGATTTCGCATAATCATCCCGCCGGTACATGGCCAAAGCCCAGAAATGCGGCGGTGTCCAAACGAAAATGATCAGCACTAACAACCAAGCCTGCATCGGTACGTCGTTTGCAATTGCCGCCCATCCTAAGGCGGGCGGCATGGCCCCTGATAAACCACCGATGACGATATTCTGCGGCGTCGAGGGCTTCAAAATAATCGTGTAAATGACAGCGTAACCAACAAAAGTGGCAAAAGTGAGCCACATCGTCAGAGGATTCACGAAAGTGTTCAGTACCCACATCCCAATCCCCCCTATGGCACCAGAAAACAAGAGAATTTGCTGCGCGGTGATTTCACCTTGAGCGCTAGGGCGGCGCGCAGTACGTGCCATGCGTGAATCGATCTCGCGCTCCACTAGGCAATTAACCGCGAATGCTGCACCAGCCAGCAGCCAAATGCCAGCCGTGGCGGCGAGAACAGTACGCCAATCTGGTAGGGTTGGCGTGGCTAAAAACATGCCGATCACAGCGCAAAATACGGCTAGTTGCGTAACGCGTGGCTTGGTCAGCGCCCAGTATTGCGCGAAACGATTGGGAGCTAGGCTGAGTGTGGTCATGGATTACTTATTTACCGGCTTGCTGATTAAAGTGCGTATTTGTTAACATGTGGACTCGCCTCTTGGCTGCCATAGAAAACACGGAAGTTTAACACGCACAACAAAGACACTAAGAGTGCGGCCCCAGCGTTATGCAGGACGGCGATCGACAAGGGCCATGAGAAGAAAATGGTGGCGAGGCCCGTCATCACCTGCATGCCAAGTACCGCAAACAGACCTAGGCTAACTTGCCGAAGACCTGATATTTTGCGCGTCGACCAGGCGGTCGAAAAAACCAAAGCGACGACAAGAAACGCAAAGTTCCTATGAACCCAATGGATTGCCACCAAGGCTGAAAAACTTAAATATTCACCATTCGCTTTTTGCCCTAATTGCCGCCAGAGCGTAAATCCATGCTCAAAATCCATCTCGGGTATCCATGCGCCTTGGCATAATGGGAAATCCAAACAGGCGAGCGCCGCATAGTTCGTGCTCACCCACGCCCCGAGGGCGAGTTGCATGAAAACGACGCAAAGCGATATGGATGCAAGCCACTTGAGCAACGTTGGTTTCGCTAGTGAAACCTTTGGAACACCTTGCTCCCACTGATGCGACCAAATCAAACAGGCTAGTAGTGCCATTCCCAATATCAGATGGATGGTCACAATCACCGGTTGTAACTTGAGCGTGACCGTCCACGCACCAAATGCCCCTTGCACGCAGACCAAAAAGAAGAGAAAACTTGGCATCCAGGGCGACTGGCGTATGGACGCTCGTTTTACCCATGCCATAACCATTTGAACCACAATCAAAATGCCCACAGTCATCGCTAAATAGCGATGGATCATTTCTATCCATGCTTTGCTGAAACTCACAGGCCCTGTTGGCATCTCGCTATGCGCCGCATGGATCGCGTCATGCGCAAGAAAAGGGCTCGACTCACCGTAACAGCCAGGCCAATCCGGACAGCCCAAGCCAGAATCTGTTAACCGCGTAAAAGCTCCAAATACAATCAAATCAAAGGTCAAAAATACAGTGATAGCGATGAGCTTTTTGTACTTGTCCTCGCGTCGCGCGAGTGCGAGTTGTATCAGCACCAATGAAGCGACCGTAAGACTAATCAATGCAAGTTGGATGACAAGCTTCATTATTAGCCAATCGCCGACGCACGCAATAGCTTGGAAATATCCTTCTTGATCTTGTTTGGATCGGCAGCTTTCGGGAAACGCATCATGAGATTACCGAGCGGGTCAATCATGTACATGTGGTCGTTCAATTCCGTGCCAGGTTCGGTCGGGAGCCATTTTCTTAGGAGTGCGCCATCAACTCGCAAAATTCTTGTACCGTCATACTCGCGCAATAAGACTGTGTCGACCGGACTGTCGTCGATAATCAACCAAACACGCTCGATACGCTCCATTCCCTTGCCTTGCGCTGTGCGCAATTGGCGCATGTCATACAGCTTTTTCTTGCAGCGCTCGTTGCAATCACCGGTATCAACTTGCAGCATGATCCACTTTCCCTTGTAGGCATCCAATTCTTTCGCATCGCCGCCAAGCAAGTGCCCACCAAGTTTTGGTAAGGGATACGACCTCGGATCAAGTATTGTTCCGTAATTCGTTCGTCCACTCGGTTTAATGACGAAGTAAGTCAGATAAGAAAGTATCATCGGCGCCGCGCAAACGGCGAGCACTAAAAATAGTTTTAAACGACCCATTTTAGTTTGATTGTTGCTTGTTTTTTCCACGTCGAAATCCTGTTACCACAAAAAAAATGAGCGCCATGATGGCGAGTGCATACCACTGAAAGGCGTAGGCACGGTGTTTATCTGCACCTACAATAGGTTTAAGCCAATCTCGCTGAAGACCATCGTCGACTGGCGAAGTTTGCTCAACAAAAAAATTTGCAAATCTCAGTTTGGTTTGCGTCTGAAATTCCTTCAGATCCAAATTCTGGATTATCGCAGCTTTTGCATAAGCTTCCTGCGTACCCAATTGCAAAACCTTATCAAGCTGCTGCCGTGCTACACCCCTGATTTGCAATGTACCTGATGGTGTTCTTAGTGTCGGAAGATTCGTTCGATTGTTGGGATTACGTGCTTGCCAACCACGCACAATCATCACGTGAAGCTCACTTCCTTTTAGCTGAAATGGCATCAACACATAAAACCCAGCAACACCGTTATGGGGCCGATTATCTAAGTACAAGGGCCACTCGCTTACGAAATCACCTTCAAGTGCAAGTTCGCGACGTTCAACTTGAAGATTTTCAGGTAGCGGGCTTGTCAACGCGATTGGCGGTAAACGACTTTGTTGATCAGCAAGTAATGCCATTGCCTCTTTTTGCTCAGCCCGATGCGTTTGCCATTGCGCAAGCGAGATGCCCACTGCGCAAAGCAAAACCGTCACAACAAAAGGAATAAGACGAAGTTGAAATCTCATAAGGCTTACAATGACACTTTCATTTCCAAATCCTTATTATGAAAATTATTGTCGCTATTGCGTTCCTACTCATTTTTATCAGTTTAGGCTCGGCACTGGTTTATCTCATGCGTGACAAAGGAAAAAGTAACCGAACCGTCAAAGCGCTGGCATTTCGTGTGGGGTTCTCGATTAGCTTGTTTCTCTTGATTCTAATCGCGCACCATTTTGGTCTGATTCAGCCCACTGGTATTCGATGAGTGCTCGAACAAGTTCACAATAAAAAAGCCGCACCACAGTGCGGCTTTCTTTTGGTGCAGAATGAATTACAGCCAATAAACGACCACGTACAAACCAAGCCAAACCACGTCAACAAAGTGCCAATACCATGCTGCACCTTCAAAAGCGAAATGGTGTTCAGGCGTAAAGTGGCCTTTCAGTACACGATATAACACAACAGATAACATGATGGCACCCATGGTGACATGGAAGCCATGGAAGCCGGTGAGTAAGAAAAAGGTTGATCCGTAAATACCTGAGGTTAATTTCAAATT
>CAYPNW010000048.1:0-9508 GCA_964411965.1 uncultured Burkholderiaceae bacterium | reverse complement strand
CCACCGGGCACACTGTTTACCCAAGCCGACGCACCTAACATGGTGAGTAACAAGGATGACCCAGCCAATACTGGCCATTTAGACGCTGCAGGCACGAAATAATAAGGTGCCTTTACTGAATGAGAACTCATCTCCATCTCCCAAATACGAAATTTAAACTAGAACTGCTATTTTCCGACGACGTACTTTACGATCAAAATCAATGAAGTAATAAATATTGCCGCGCCAATGAAACCCGCGATAATCACATGGACGGGGTTCAATTTTGCAGCATCTTTTTCGTAGTCGCTTTTTTTTCGAATCCCTAAAAAAGACCAAAACACAGCGCGCAATGTGGCAAAAAAAGACAACTTCCTTTGCGCTACCGGTATTTCCTTATCCATTCGGCGAACCTAAAGCACTTAATTTTTGAGGAACCCCAACTTGAAAAAACGTGTAAGAAAGCGTAATTGTTTTCACGTCTTTCGGTAATGCCGGATCAATGAAAAACATCACCGGCATTTGCCGCGCTTCGTTCGCTTCTAGCGTTTGCTGCTTAAAACAAAAGCACTCCACCTTCTTAAAATACGGGCTAGCCTGCTGCGGCGCGTAACTTGGTATCGCTTGCGCGTTCATTTTGAACGCCTGCTTATTCACAACTTCATACACGACTTGCGCCATTTCACCCGGATGTACCTTGAGGCTAGAAACAACCGGACGGAAGCGCCAAGGTCCTTGCGTATTTGCATCAAACTCAACCGTAATTTCTCTACTCAGATCGATCTGGGAATTTTTCGGTGCTTTGGAAAACTCACTTTGCACCGTCAGCACATTGACACCCGTCAGCTCACAAATTTGCTTGTAAATTGGGACCAAGGCATACCCAAAGCCCAACATAACGACTGCAACAACTAGCAGCTTACCGAGCATCACCGTATTAAGCTGCTTGGTGAGCGAATTGTTGCTTGTTTTTTCATCAGACATGAGAAAGCCCAAGCACCTTAACGCAGCAAACTTTGCTTAACAATGACGCCGATGAAAAAAACCAATGCCGCCGAAAACAAAATCAGCGCCGTCCGGGTGTTATTGGATTTTTTTTCGTTCTTCATGGTCGACTTATCTATTGTGACGCGTGTGTCAAAACTACTGACAATTATTTAAATTCTGGCGGCTCTTCAAACGTGTGGAAAGGCGCTGGACTTGGCACTGTCCACTCCAAACCATCGGCACCTTCCCATGGCTTTGCTGGTGCAGCTAATCCGCCTTTAATGCATGGCAGAACAACAGCAATCAAGAAATACACTTGCATCAATCCAAAGCCAAATGCACCAATTGTCGCAACTTGGTTAAAGTCGGTGAATTGCGCTGGGTAATCAGCGTAACGACGGGGCATCCCTGCTAGCCCCAAGAAATGCATAGGGAAAAATGTAATATTGAAGAAGATTAGCGAAAGCCAAAAATGAATCTTGCCGCGCAATTCGTTGTACATGAAGCCTGTCCACTTCGGACTCCAGTAGTAGAAACCTGCGAACAAGGCAAACAAGGAACCCGCAACTAGAACGTAGTGGAAATGGGCAACCACATAATAGGTATCCTGCAATTGAATGTCGATAGGCGTCACCGCCAAAATCAAGCCAGTAAAGCCGCCCATTGTAAATACGAAGATAAAGCCAACAGCGAATAACATCGGCGTTTCAAAGGTCATTGACCCTTTCCACATTGTCGCCACCCAGTTGAACACTTTCACGCCGGTTGGCACTGAAATCAGCATGGTGGCGTACATAAAGAACAATTGCGCCGTGACTGGCATACCTGTGGTGAACATGTGATGCGCCCATACGATGAACGACAAGATCGCAATAGAGGCGGTCGCGTAAACCATCGATGCATAACCAAACAGTGGCTTGCGCGCAAATGCAGGTACGATTTGTGAAACGATTCCAAACGCTGGCAGAATCATGATGTAGACCTCAGGATGGCCGAAGAACCAGAAAATATGCTGGTACATCACTGGATCGCCACCGCCAGCGGCATTAAAGAATGAGGTGCCGAAATGTCTATCGGTCAGTGTCATCGTAATTGCGCCTGCCAAAACGGGCATCACCGCAATCAACAAATAAGCTGTGATCAACCATGTCCAGCAAAACATCGGCATTTTCATCAAGGTCATGCCCGGAGCGCGCATGTTCAAGATGGTCGTGATGATGTTGATCGAACCCATAATGGATGACGCACCCATGATATGAATCGCGAAAATCGCCATATCCATACCTGGTCCCATTTGTGTTGAGAGTGGCGCATACAGAGTCCAGCCCGCTGCGGTCGCGCCGCCTGGCACCCAAAACGAACCCATCAACAAAATTGCGGCTGGTGGCATGAGCCAAAAGGAGAAATTGTTCATCCGTGCAAACGCCATGTCCGATGCACCGATTTGCAATGGAATCATCCAGTTCGCGAATCCCACAAACGCTGGCATGATGGCGCCAAACACCATGATCAATCCATGCATTGTCGTGAGTTGATTAAAAAACTCTGGCTGAACAAGCTGCAAGCCTGGCTGAAACAGTTCGCTGCGAATGACCAAAGCCATCACGCCCCCTGTCATCAACATCGTGAATGCGAACCATAAATAAAGATTGCCGATATCTTTATGGTTTGTCGCGTATAAGTAACGCCTCCAACCGTGAGGCATCTCGTGAGCATGATCATCATGCGCGTGATCATGTGCGTGATCGATTGTTGTGGTGCTCATTTCAATCTCCTGTTCAATTACTTACGCGCAGCTAAGACATCGGAAGGCTGCACGATATTCTCCGCTGCCTTATTCGACCAATTATTTCTTGTATAGGTAATCACGGCAGCAATCTCAGTATCTGAAAGCGTCGCCTTCCATGCCGGCATAGCATTTTTACCATTCAGCAAAATATTGATTTGCGCGTCCTTAGGTCCGTTCACCATCGCCGCCCCATCAAGGGCTGGGAACGCTCCGGGCACACCTTTGCCGTTTGCCTGGTGACATACCGTGCAATTTGCCTCATAGACTTTTTGACCGCGTTGTTTTGATTCATCAACTGTCCACACTTTACTTGGATCGTCGGCTTTCGCTGCCATTTCCTTTTTCTTCGTATCGACCCAAGTTTTGTAGTCCGCGTCGGAAACTACATTCACCACGATAGGCATAAACGCATGCTCTTTGCCGCACAGTTCTGAACAGAAACCACGATATAAACCAACACGCTCAGCTTTGAACCAAGTGTCGCGCACAAAACCAGGAATCGCATCTTGTTTGACACCGAAGGCGGGAATAGACCAAGAGTGAATAACGTCATTTGCGGTGGTGATGATCCGCACTTTTTTATTAACTGGAACGACAACCTGATTGTCAACTTCCATCAAATAATTATTGCCGCGCGCATCTACTGGGGCAACACCGGGCGCGCCAACTTGCGTACGTGGAGTGCTTAATGTTGACAAGAACGAAATTCCTTCGCCCTCCCCTTTAAGATAGTCATAGCCCCACTTCCACTGCATACCCGTTGCTTTGATCGTGATATCGGCATTGGAAGTATCTTTCATCGACACCACAGTTTTCGTGGCGGGAAGCGCCATGGCAATGACGATGATAAAAGGCACAATCGTCCACAGAATCTCGACAGTTGTACTTTCATGAAAGGTAGCCGGCTTATGTCCGACCGATTTGCGGTGCTTAAAAATGGAGTAAAACATCACGCCAAACACAGCAACGAAAATCACCAAGCAAATTATCAGCATCAAATTATGTAAAGAATAAATTTGTGCTGCGATTTGCGTGGCTGGCGTTTGCAAATTCAATTGGCGCACTGCTGGACCGCCTTCACTATCTACCACCGCCCAAGTTGGCAAGCTCGCTGCCAAAATCGAGGCGCCCAACATGAACGAATGTAATCGTTTTGCCTGTTTCATGATTTCCCCAAAACCCAATAAATATTCTTTTAAGATTAGGCTCAGTTGTGACCCAACCTACTTTAAAGAAGTGCCTAGATGCGCCAAAGCAACTTCCACAACTGCGAGAGTATAAGGCTTAAACGTGTGGTGCATCAAGGAAAATGCACTGTTTCGCGTGCTTAAAAGGGGGATTCGCAACTGATATGCAACGAGAAAATTCGACGCTTGACAGACAAAGAAAACCAATTCTTTGCCCAGCTAAGGTAAAAACACTCCGCATTCCACGTCGACTAATTTTTCGGACGCTCAAATCGCACAATGGCTTCGCCAGCACCTAGTTTGCGTGCTGACGGGCGAAACGCATGACCATAGATGACTTCAATCGTGAGCGGCAAGCGATTTTCGGTATTGCGTTGCGCCTCGAAGGCATTTTTTAGCCGCAGATAGCCAGCGCGCCCCCATAAACCTCGGCTGCGTGAATTAAGCGGATTCCCTCCCAAACTGCGCACTTCAGACAACAGTTGCGCGCTGTCCGCATACGTCAAAGTTAACTTCTCCATGTCCATTACCGGGCTAGAAAAACCAGCTTTCACCAACATATCGCCAAAATCATGCATATCGACGAACGGCAAGCAATGGGCATTGTCGTCAACCGCTGCAAATGCCCTGCGCACCTCAATTAGGCTATCAGGTCCAAAGCACGAGAACATGAGCAAGCCATCTTTGCGCAATAGACGATGCCATTCGGCAAACACCTGATCTGGACGGGGGTGCCAATGTAGCGCGAGGTTTGACCACACAACATCCACTGAGTTATCTGCTAATGGTGTGGTGGCAAAGTCAGCACATAGTAGCTGCGGCGCTTTGTTTACACCGGTCCATTTTTGGGCGAATTTTCCAAATAAGCGGTCGAGCGCGCCACCCATTTCACGTTGTCGCTGGGAAGCCAAACGCAACATCGCGGGCGCAGCATCAAGCCCGATTATCTGTGCCTTTGGGAAATGTTCGCTTAGCGGTGCAAAATCATCACCCGTGCCACAACCCGCATCCAGTAAGGCAGTTGGCTCAATGTTGACCAACTCAAGTTTCTCGCGCATGCGCTGCGCAATTTCTCGACGTAAAAAAGTCGAGGTCGCTACTTTTTCTGGTGTCGAGAAGAGACTCACCACCCGCTCAAGTTTAATCGGCGCGCTATCCATTGCGACAACACTTCATAGGTACGAAACTTTCAATTAATGATCAACTTTATGAAAACTGCTCTGAAACAGACCACAATGCAATAATGTCACCATCAAACCAAAGTTTAGGCGATTACGGACATTGCTCACGTACGCGTCGAACAAGAACACGATTACGCTGAAACACCTAATTTCATTTCCAAATCAATGGTGTCTAGGCGACGAGCCGCAGACAGCGCTGTAGCACGGCAAGGCGAAGGCAACAACGACACGATAGCTTTAGAAATGAAATAAGTAATGCAGAACTTACGTCACACATTATTGCGAATTTTACAGAATAGCGGGCTTAGCGCACTGCCATCACCTTGCGCGCTATGTGGCAGCGAGGGCAGGTCGGCACTTTGTAGTCCCTGCTATCAACAATTTATTCGGTCAACGAGCACACGCTGCTTGCGTTGCGCAATTGAGTTGGAGTTAGGGCATGATCACAGCATGCAACAATGTGGCGCCTGCCTAAAGGCACCCCCACAATTTGAACGCACGATAGTCGCGGCGACGTATGCCGCGCCTAACGACCAGTTACTCATTGCCTTAAAATTTCTACACCAACTCGCGCTTGCGCCGCTGCTTGCGAGTGCATTGCGCGACGCGGCATTACGCGAAATGAATCTCCCCATGCCCGATCTGTTATGTCCCGTTCCGCTGAGCTTACAACGCTTGTCAGAGCGAGGCTTTAATCAATCATTGGAAATCGCCAAGCCGTTCGCAGCACAGCTTGGTGTGAAATTAATGCCACGCCTACTGCTGCGCACACGACACACTTTGGCGCAAAGTAGTTTGCACCCAGATCAAAGGCATAAAAACATACGACGTGCGTTCGCGGTTGACAGCAGCGCAATGGATGCCGTAAAAGACCGACACATCGGCGTGGTTGACGACGTAATGACAACAGGCACGACTCTCGACGAAATCGCTGGCACATTGAAAAGATTTGGCGCGAAACGCGTCACTAATTTCGTTGTCGCACGCACACCACTCCATTAAAAATTGAAAGGATGCATTTTGTTTAACGTCGTTTTAGTCGAGCCTGAAATTCCACCCAACACGGGCAATATTATTCGACTCTGTGCAAACACAGGGGCGCAACTGCATTTGATTGAGCCATTGGGATTTCCCCTAGAGGACAGCAAGCTAAAACGTGCAGGACTGGATTACCACGAATATGCCAACATGAAAGTGCATAAAAGTTGGCAAGCGTTTTTACTCGCTGAGGCACCGCTGTCCGAGCGCATGTTTGCCATGACCACGCATGGCTCTTCCTCGTTCGCCGAAGCCAATTTCGCGCCGGGCGACTACTTTGTATTTGGCGCTGAAACGCGAGGACTGGCGACTGAACTGCGCAACGCATTTCCAACTCAACAACGCATACGACTGCCTATGCGCCCAAACAACCGCAGTTTAAATTTGTCAAATACGGTTGCCATTGTCGTCTATGAAGCATGGCGGCAGAATGGCTTTGCAGGCGGTGCTTAATCGCGCCAAAAATGGCTATTGACAGATTGAATGTTGCTCATTCCAATTCCAAATCGATTGTGTCTAGGCGACGAGGCGCAGACAGTGCTGCAGCACGGAGAGGCGAAGGCAACAACGACTTTAGTGCATCCTAATGCTTTGTCGCTGATCATTGAATGAAAGTCTCACCGCAGAGCCGCGGAGGTCGCAGAGACAAACTTCATTCTTTGCGGCCTCTGCGGCTTTACGGTAAGACTTTTGACTTTCCTTGTATCTCATCAACACCTAAACTGAACATAGCCAAAAAATCATATACTACTGGCAGTAAAATTATTAAGCGCTTTAATTCAATGCGCTAACTAAGCTATTTTTTTGCATACTGCCATATTTTTAGTTTTCTCAATTAAGCCCTAGGCGTCGCGCATTGCTGGATTACGTAGGATAAATTTTTGGCGCGCCACCTGCATGGTCTCCAGCACACTCGCGCTATTGAAGGGTTTGACGATATACGCATTTGCTCCCGACCGCATCGCCTTGCTCACCACATCTTCGTCTTCATTGCCCGTTACCATAATGATGGTCGCGTGTGGCAGGAGTGCGCGAATTTCTGGCAATGCATCCAAACCGTTCAACTTGGGCATGATGACATCAATAAACACCATGTCCGGTTGTAACTGTTGACATAGCTGCACACCCTCTAGGCCATCGCCCGCCTCACCAACGACCTCGAATTCGTCGCCGCGAAGGATGATTTTTAACAAGGTACGCGTCATTTCAAAATCTTCAACAATGACGACACGAATTTTTCGTACTTGACTCATTCAATTTGCCCTTCGATTTTTCTTCGTTCGAAAAACGACCAAGTTTTTAAAGCGAAAAAGTAATATTCCTAGACGGTACCAAAAGCATCAGGCTAAACTCAATCATACAAAGACTGAAAAAAATTAGCTGCCGCTAAGGCACCAAACGCTTTCTTTGAAGTGTAAGCCAGCAGCGTAAAAAGACATTACAAATATTGTTAAATGCAACAAAATTCACAGAACGTCGATGTGCGTTCTAGTATAAATCGGGTATATTTGCCTTCCTGTTAGGGTTTTGATTCACAGAGGACTTACGCAAAATTGCGTTGGCTAGGCGCGAAGCCGAAGGCGGACCAAATAGTACGGCAAGGCGAAGCAACAACGCCAACGTCTGTTTTGCGCAAATCCTTTCGCAATGGAATGTTGCATAATTGATTCGTATTTCGACAGGGAATTTGCATTCGATGAGAGTTACAACAAGTAGCGCTGAGCATTCACCATATTACGTGCACAAATAGCGCTCAATTTTGTGTAAAAAATAAGTAAAGTTTTATCAAGCAGTTGACCGTTTAAGGATCAATAATGCACGCAAGCGATTTGCCTTTACGCCCTACGAAAATGACTCACCAAAGCGGTGTCATTCGTTCCAATTTCTTTTTGCCTGCGCTTGTCATCGCTTTTGCAAGTCTCCCGCTCTTCTCCAAATTTTCCTGGCTATCTGCGATCTCATTTTTAAGCATTGTGGTGCTGACAGGCATATCGCTGCGCGTACGCACGCTAAAAGAGATGAAGGATGACGATGAGATAACTGAAGTCACGATTCAAACTTCTCAACCCATTCAAGCTTCTCAATCACTACGCGCCTCAAGCAACATGCTTAGCGCCAACGATACGGTGGACATCATTGATACGCTCAACGCTGAGCCAAGCTTTGCCGAAACCAATCAAAGCGCAGGAACATTGAACGCCAGTCGGAATGAAGCAAATGCGGCAAATTCGGCAAATGCGCCAGAACAAACTGCCGCTCACGTGCAGCCGGCGAGCGACGATCCCAATAAGCTCCAAAGCCCCCTGCTGCAGTCAGTGCTGCCTGTTTGGCAACACCATGTCATTCAAGTAAAAACACAGACTGAACAGGCGGTCGCCCAATTGATTGACAGTTTCGCGTCACTCATCAAACAATTTGATGAGGCAGGTTTTGGTAGTAGCACGGGCGAAGGCGAATCAGAACAACACATGACAACCATCAACTTACTGCGCATGTGTCAGGAGGAATTGCAGCCGGTGATTGAGCATTTGGAATCAATGATTGCCAGCAAAAGCAGCCTACTCGAATCGATTGGTAATTTAGCGAGCTTTACGGCAGACCTTAAAGATATGGCGCATAGCGTTGGTGTGATTGCAGCGCAAACCAATTTGCTCGCCATTAACGCATCAATTGAAGCCGCACGGGCGGGTGAACATGGGCGAGGTTTCGCCGTAGTTGCCAGCGAGGTTAGGCGCCTCTCTGCCATCTCTGCTGAAACGGGAAAAACCATCACCGAGCGTGTCAACCAAGTCACCGAGATCGTAAAAACCACGTTGCAAACAGCGCAGCGCGCAAATGAAAAGGATCGCACACAGCTTTTTAAATCGGGCTCAGTGGTCAAGCGTGTTCTGGGCCATGTGGAAAATCTCGGTGAAGCGGCAGAGAAAATGCGCAGCCAAGGCGAGGTAATCCGCAAAGACGTAGAGAACCTCCTCATCACTCTGCAATATCAAGACCGCGTAAGCCAAATGCTAGACGTGCTTGATCGAGACATCAGCAAGTTGTTGCTGACGCTTGAAAGCGAAAAAGGTCTGATTGATGTTGCGGCGTGGATGCGCGAACTCGAAAATTATTACACCATGAATGACCAGCGCGCTGGGCACACCAACACGCGGCCTGCACCACACAAGAATACAAGTGACAATTCTTCATCCGCCATCGAGCCGGATGCTGATATTACTTTTTTCTAGGGAAGCGCAGATTAATTCGGTATGTGGGTTCGAGCGCAAAACGGGATGAGTTTGGTGACAACATTTCCGCAGCTTGGCTGGTGCCAAGCAAGGGAATTTGTTGCCAAAATCGCCCGT
>CAYPNW010000047.1:5180-13509 GCA_964411965.1 uncultured Burkholderiaceae bacterium | reverse complement strand
CTAATTCGGGGAAAAGCACCTCCGTAAAGCCGAACTGCGATAAATCCGTGATACGCATAGGATAGAGCACACCATTGAGGTGGTCACATTCATGCTGAACAACACGCGCGTGAAATCCATCTACTTCACGGCAAATTCGATTTCCAAACTGATCAACACCTTCGTACCGCAATTTGCTCCAACGCGGAACCAAGCCGCGCATTCCTGGTACGGAAAGGCAACCTTCCCACGCCTCTTCAATCGTGTCGGATAGCGGAGTTAATTTCGGATTAAGCAGTACGGTCTCGGGTACTGTAGGCGCGTCGGGATAACGGGAATTGTTTTTGAAACCAAAAATCACTAACTGCAAATTCACGCCAATTTGCGGTGCAGCAAGGCCAGCGCCATTCGCGTATTGCATTGTTTCAAAAAGATCTGCAACCAATTCATGCAATTGCGGCGTATTAAATTGCGTGATCGGCTCCGCTTTTCTCAGCAAACGCGCATCGCCCATTTTTAAAATTGAATGAATCATCATGGCCCTTTCAAAAAAAATAGCGAGCCTATCGTGACCGAAGGAAAGCAGCGAAATCGCCACCAACATCTGCATGTTTAAGGCCCAAGGCAACGCTCGCTTTCAAGTAGCCCAATTTCGAACCACAATCGTAACGCGTCGCTTCAAATTCATAAGCAAAGACAGGTTCATCAAGTAGCATTTGGGCGATACCATCGGTGAGTTGAATTTCACCGCCCGAACCCTTGCCTAGTTTTTCTAAGTACGAAAAAATTTTGCCGGACAACACATAGCGCCCCACCACGCCTGAGGTAGACGGCGCGTTTTCCGGTAACGGTTTTTCGACAATGCCACGCATACGATGTAGGCCATCTTTGTAAGGTGTTACTGACACGATGCCGTATTGGTTCGTCGCCTCACGAGGCACCTCTTGCACGGCGATCATGCTGGCATTTTCATAATCGTATAACTCAACCATTTTCGCGATGACTGAAGGCTTGCCCTCCTCAACATCCATCAAATCATCCGCAAGAAGAATGGCAAAAGCTTCATCACCGATCACAGGGCGAGCGCATAAAATTGCATGACCAAGCCCCAAAGCAGCAGGTTGCCGAATATAGATGCAATTGATGTTTTTGGGAATGACGTTACGCACTAACTCAAGTAATTCTTGCTTGCCAGCCGCTTCTAATTCGCTTTCTAATTCATAGGCAGTATCGAAATGGTCTTCAATTGCTCTTTTATTCCTACCCGTAATAAAAACCATCTCAGTAATGCCTGCAGCAACGGCTTCTTCCACCGCATATTGAATGAGCGGTTTATCAACTACGCTCAACATTTCCTTGGGCTGTGCTTTGGTTGCTGGCAAAAAGCGACTACCCAAACCAGCTACTGGAAATACCGCTTTCTTGACTCTTTTATTCATGACATTCTTTTCAATTTTTTTTCAACCATCACACATTTGCAATAGTTCTGCTTCGCTAAGAATCGGGATTTGAAGGTCTTGCGCCTTTTGTAACTTACTCCCCGCATCATCACCTGCAACGACAAAATGCGTTTTCTTTGATACGGAACCGGAAACTTTGCCACCTTTTAATTCGATCAAAGCGCTTGCTTCATCGCGGCTTAAAGTCGGGAAAGTACCCGTGAGGACAAAGGTTTTTCCAACCAGAGGTGCGCTTGACGCTGGCGTCAGAGTAGGTGCTGGCCAGCGAATTCCAGCGGCTAAAAGTTGCTGCACTAATTCAGCGTTGAGGCCATCTGAAAAGTAATCATTCACGGATTTTGCAACGACAGGGCCAACATCCTGCACGGCAAGTAATTGCTCGTTTGTGGCCTGCGCCAACGCGCTCATATTGCCAAAATGTTGAGCCAAATCTTTGGCAGTTGATTCCCCCACGTGGCGAATGCCAAGTGCGTAAATGAAGCGAGGCAAAGTCGTCTCTTTGGAGATTTCCAACGCGCGCAATATATTGCCAGCAGACTTCTCCGCCATGCGGTCTAAAGCACTTAGGTTAGCCAAACCTAGCTTATAGAAATCAGCGGCCGTGCTAACAATCTTTTTATCAACGAGTTGATCAATCAATTGTTCGCCTACACCATCAATATCCATGGCTTTGCGCGAAGCAAAATGAATCAACGCTCCTTTTCTTTGTGCCGCACATTTAATCGCACCTCCCGAGCAGCGAGCGATGGTTTCGCCCTCAGGTTTAACAATTGGTGAACCACAAATTGGGCATGTTGTCGGCATTTCAAAAAGAACCGTTGTGACTGGTCGTTTCTCGATAAGACTGGCGACAACTTCGGGAATAACGTCCCCTGCTCGGCGCACTGTGACTGTGTCGCCGATACGAATATCTTTTCTAAGAATCTCTTCTTCATTGTGCAGCGTGGCATTGGTCACCGTTACGCCGCCAACAAACACGGGCGCAAGGCGTGCGACTGGTGTAATCGCACCTGTGCGTCCAACTTGGATTTCTATATCCAACACTTGAGTGATTGCTTCCTGTGCTGGGAATTTGTGTGCCAGTGCAAAGCGCGGAGCCCTCGACACAAAACCTAACTTTTGTTGATCCACAAATTGATTTACTTTGTACACCACCCCATCGATTTCGTAGGGTAATTTGTCACGCTTAGTTTGTACCACAGCGTAAAAATCTAACAGCGATTGCTTGCCCTGAACGACGGCATGTTCGGCACAAACTGGAATACCTAAATTTTGATACCAAGCCAGAAGCGCACGATGGCTATGCGGCAAGTCAGCACCAACGAGTTCGCCTATTCCATACGCAAAAAAACGTAAACTACGTTGCGCCGTCATTTTTGAATCGAGCTGCCTTAAGCTGCCCGCTGCTGCATTTCTGGGATTGGCAAACTCTTTAGCGCCCAGCGCGCGTTGGCGCGCATTTAAAACGTCAAAGTCTGATTTAAACATTAGCACTTCGCCGCGCACATCCAAAATCGCTGGTGGAGTGCTTGAATTTAATCGCAATGGGATACTACGGATCGTCCGAATGTTTTCAGTGACATCTTCGCCATTTTCACCGTCCCCACGCGTTGCCGCCTGCACGAAAACCCCATCAACATAACGCAAGTTAATCGCAAGACCATCAAACTTCAGATCAATCGCGTACTCTATCTCAGCCATGTTTCCCAGCCCTTCACGCACCCGACGATCAAACGCATCAATGTCAGCGTCGTCGAATCCATTATTTAAGGACAGCATGGGAACGGCATGCTTTACTTGCTTGAATTCGGGAAGTGGCGCTCCACCAACACGGTTGGTGGGGGAATCAAGTGTTTTTACTGCGGGAAAATTGCTCTCTAGCTCTTGTAATTCGCGAAAGAGTTTGTCATATTCAGCATCGGGGAGTGTCGGTGCGTCTAAGACGTAGTAGGCGTAGCTATGTTGATTAATTTCGTCGCGAAGTTTTCGCGCCATCTGCATTTCTGGTGAATCGTTCATTTCACCCTTCTCGCTTGAATCAAAAAGAGTATTCTGCATAGGAAGTTAGCTAAACAAACGTTGAGCACGTAAAGAACCCGCAGGAATCTGCGCTTCCGCCATAGCACCATAAAAATCTTGCACTTGAACCGCAATATCGTCCAACGCAGCTTTTGAAATCGCCTGACCACCATCATCGACCACTGCACCACCTAAGCGCGTTGCGAGAGACCTCGCACAAGCGGCCATCGCACCAAAGGCATCGCGTGCTGGTGCTACACACGGTACGTCAAGTAATAGAGTTAGTCGATTCGTGCTGGTGTCGCTTATGGCCACATTTAACGACAATGAAAACAGCGCACCGCCTTCACCATCGGGCATCAAAAGACGCCCATCCGGGCGCATGTCGAATCCGAGCTTTTCTAATGCGCCTAACAGGCTGGCGACTTCCCAAGGCGCCCCATTTGCAACCACGTTGACACTCAGTTGCGCATCGTGTTCGGCGACAAATTGATGTAATTCGCGAGCGATCGTCATCACGCGATTCATGTCAGGTATATCGGCATGTGCATTAAATCGCTCGGTAAGCATGCGTAACTGGCTCACGAACTCAGAATATTCCAATTCATTGAGCGGCCCGCTGCGACTAACCATTTGAACGCCAGCGAACAAGGACGTGTACGCCCCACCATGCGCAATTTCAGCACGTGCGCCAGTATGATCAAGGCCAACAAAGTGGACGGGCTTTTTACCAACGTACTTGTAAGCACTTAATTCTACGAGCAGTTTCTCACCGCGCACAGGTGTTTCAAATTCAATCGGCACGACACAATCAATCAACTCATCAACAGGCAAACCGTTATGATTGTCGTTTTCCACAGCAGCAGTATTCGCCGCGTCCGCGTAGGTGTGCAGCGGTTCAGTGTTGATTTGTTCTGACTGAAAATCTAAGCTGGGCTCATGGCGTACGTGATCTGCTCGATCTGATGGATCCTGCGGGTTCATTAGGACGTCATCATGTCCTCCCGTAAAAGCCTGATCTACACTCTTTTTGGCTTTGTATTCTTGCCACTTATTGAAACCAATGACGAGCACAATAAATGCGCCACCAACTGCAACCAAACTAAGTTCAAAATCTGTCATGCTGCCTGCCCCTCACCGACAAGATGCGCCGCGGACTCCATATCCACAGCGACAATTCTCGACACACCTTGTTCTTGCATGGTGACACCGATTAACTGTTGTGCCATTTCCATCGCAATTTTATTGTGCGAGATAAATAAAAACTGCGTGTTAGCAGACATTCGTTTCACCATATTACAAAACCGCTCCGTATTTGAGTCATCAAGAGGCGCATCAACCTCATCTAATAAACAGAATGGTGCTGGATTAAGTTGGAACATTGAAAATACAAGTGCTGTTGCGGTCAAAGCTTTTTCTCCGCCTGACAACAAATGGATTGTTGCATTCTTTTTGCCAGGAGGCTGCGCCATTACTTGCACACCAGAGTCTAAAATTTCGTCACCCGTCATGATGAGTTTTGCTTGACCACCACCAAACAAAATAGGGAACAACTCAGCAAAGTGCAAATTCACACGATTAAATGTGTCTTGCAATAAATCGCGAGTTTCCAAATCAATTTTTTTGATCGCATCTTGAAGAGTAGTAATCGCTTCAGATAAGTCGGCATGCTGGGCATCTAAAAATGTTTTTCGCTCAGTCGCTTGTGCAAGTTCCTCTAGGGCCGCCATGTTAACCGCGCCCAAGGCATTAATCGCATTACCCAAGCGCGTAACTTCCGCTTGCAAATACGAGGGTTTAATCTCATCGTGAAGCTTCGCCTCAAGTGCCTGCTCGTCAACCTCAAAATTCTTTAATTGTTCGGCAAATTGCTCTTGATTCAAACGTGCTGCTTGCTCTTTTAGTTGCAACTCCACAATCCGGTCTCGATGTGGCTGCAGGCCACGTTCAAGTTGCATTTTAGCTTCTTCACATTGACGTAATTTTTGCGTTAGCTGATCTAATTCATGTCTGGCATCTGACAAAGCATGCTCTTGTTCGGTGCGCTTCTCAAGCAATGCTTGTAAGCCCGCTTGCGCCGTTTGTTCATCCATTGCCTCAAGTTCGAGGTGACCTTGCTGCATATTTGCGTGCAGCTGAGAAGCTTGCTCAATTGCCGTGGCGATGTTTCGTTTGAGTTCCTCAATCTTGTTGCGATGCGTCTTCTCAGCAAACGCACATTCTTGCGCCGCTAACTCTAGGTCGCGTAGCTGTGTTCTTGCATCACCCAACCGCTGCTCGTGTTCAAGAAATTCGCTTTGTAGTTGTTCATGGGACTCTTGCAGTTGCGCTAATTCAATATCAAGTAGTTCAAACTTTTCCTCAGACTCGCGCTGATTCTGTTGCTGCTCATGCTCCTGCGTGGCAATTTCCGATAGCTCGCTCTGAATTTGCGTACTGCGTTGATTGAATCGGCTCTGCGCTTCTGTCAACTTGATTACTTCGACCTGGATACTATGGGTTTGGTCGCGTAACTGCGTTAGTTTTTGTTGCAGCTCTTGAAGTTTTGCGGTCGCCGCAGTGAGCGTAGAGTCAGCACGAATTGCGGCGGTTCTCGCTTCATCCGCTAACAATTGTTGCGCGCGGGTCTGCTTACTCAAATTTTCTATTTCTTGGTGACGTGCGAGCACACCTTCCTGTTCTGAATCAGCGGCGTAAAAACGCACACTGCTTTGGCTGATGAGATGTCCCTGCTTTGTTAAAAACGAAGCGCCGGCTGGTAATTTTTGCCTCTGCATGAAAGCGCTACTGACGTCGTCCGCGATATAGATCCCATGCAACCAATCAGACATGATGCCTCGCACGCCTGCATCGTTAATCCGCAACAACTGCATCAACGGAACCAAATCTTGCGTAGAGTTTGTCTGGGGCTGTGAAGACAATGGAGTCGCATTGGCGTTAATTGTCGGCGAATAAATGGTTAGTTTTGCAGGAGGCGTGTCATTGAAAAAGCCACGTACCCAATCTAGGTTTGACATCTCCAATGCCGACGTGCGTTCACGTAACACCGCCTCCAAAGCGGTTTCCCAGCCAGATTCAATATGTAATTTTTGCCATAATTTAGGCAAACTTGAGAGTTCGTGTTTCTCAAGCCAAGGTTGTACCTTGCCAGCGCTTTCCACTTTTTCTTGTAATGCGCGCACTGCCATGAGCCTTGCATCTAATTGCGCTGCTTGAGTGATATCGTGATTTAACTTAGCTTGCGCGTCACGCCGCGCTTGCTCTAACTCTGGTTGTTGCGCCTGTGCAGTTTCAAGTTGCCATGTCACTTCTTCGAGTTGCGCTTTCTTTTCCTCTAACTGCAGTTCAAGTTCGCTTAGCTGGGCCAAATCTGGCACATGCAGCATCTGCTTTTCCCCAGCTAGCCGTTCGCGTCGTGTCGCAAGCGTAAGTAAAATATTTGATGCATTGCGTTGATGCGCCGAAGTAAGTTCAATTTGTTGTTGGAGTTGCATAGACTTTGCACGCGATTCAGTACTGCGCAATTGCGCCTCACGCCAAGCCTGTTCTAGATTCGGAATTTTTTCGGTCTGTTGAAATACTTTTTCTTGCGCTTGTTCAGAGCGCATTGCAAGCTCTTCGATAAAAATTTCTGCTTCGGCCACTTCATCTTGGAATTGCACACTTTGCCGTTGCCATTGTTCGCGCTGCGCAGACAAAGAATTTAACTGCGCTTGCAGCCGACTACGTGACTCAATCACGAACTTGATTTGTGCTTCTAGACTACCAATTTCCGCATTGGTTTGATACAAACGCCCTTGTGCTTGGTGCATCTTGTCGCCGACCGCATAATGCACTTGGCGCATTTGATCTAACTCCAACTCGACGTGACGTAATTTTGCCGTCTGCTCTTCCAATTCTAATTGGGTGCGTTCAATTTCGGCAAAGTGTTTTTGTTGTTCCTGCGCTGCTTCTTTTTTGCGCAATAACCAAAGTAGTTTTTGTTTCTCTTCTTGGTCGGCCTGCAAGCTCTTGAACTTATTCGCGACAACTGCTTGGGCTTCAAGTTTTTCTAAATTGCTGGTCAGCTCACGTAAGATATCCTCAACACGAACCAGGTTTTCGTTAGTATCGTGAATACGATTTTCAGTCTCGCGGCGACGCTCTTTGTAACGCGAAACACCGGCAGCTTCCTCTAAGAAAATTCTTAACTCTTCAGGTCGAGATTCAATGATCCGCGAAATCATTCCCTGTCCGATAATGGCGTAGGCACGGGGACCCAAGCCAGTCCCGAGGAAAATATCTTGAATATCGCGTCTTCTTACCGCTTGACCATTGATGTAATACGTCGATGTACCGTCCCTAGTGAGCGTGCGCTTCACGGCAATTTCGCCGTACTGACTCCACTGGCCTGCTGCCTTGCCCAGATGGTTATCAAACACCAGTTCAACCGACGAACGACCGGCCGGCTTACGGTTGGTCGAACCGTTAAAAATAACGTCTTGCATCGACTCGCCGCGCAACTCAGACGCCTTTGATTCGCCTAAAACCCAACGCACCGCGTCGATAATGTTTGATTTCCCGCAACCGTTAGGGCCAACCACTCCAACTAGTTGACCTGGAACTTGAAAGTTTGTTGGATCGACAAAGGATTTGAAACCGGCCAACTTGATTGAAGTTAATCGCACTTTAAGAGAAGTAGGTAAAAGTTATTCAAAATATTGTGAATGACATCATTCAAATAGGGTGCCACCGCATCGGCATCGAACCATTTACTTGCCTAAATGAATAGGATAATTCGATTTAGCATATCAGCCCAATCATAACATTTCAGGCCACGGAATCTCTAAATTTTGTCAACCCGACAATTCTGAAGAAAAGGCTGATACCGC
>CAYPNW010000047.1:0-5080 GCA_964411965.1 uncultured Burkholderiaceae bacterium | reverse complement strand
TGCTCGCCCGGAAATCCGACCGGGGCAGTGCTCACTCTAGAAGACTGGAAAGAACTTTTTACCTTGGCTGACAAATACGACTTTGTCATCGCCGCAGACGAGTGTTACTCCGAAATCTATTTTAAAACCGAGCCTCCCTTGGGCAGTTTGCAGGCAGCAGCAACGCTTGGACGGCACAATTATGACCGTCTAGTCAGTTTATCAAGTCTATCAAAACGCTCTAACGTACCAGGCATGCGTTCTGGGTTTGTCGCTGGTGACGCGCAGATCTTAAAGCAGTTCTTGCTCTACCGAACATATCATGGCAGCGCGATGTGTCCAAGCTTTCAAGCCGCTTCAGTAGCCGCGTGGAACGACGAGCAGCATGTTGAACTTAATCGCGAGTTATATCGAAAAAAATTCTCCGTCATTACACCGCTTCTACAGGAAGTTCTCGATGTGCGCCTGCCGGACGCGGCGTTTTACTTATGGGCGAAGGTCGACAAACTCTGCGCGATCTCCGATACCGAGTTCGCTAAGCGCCTTTACCAAGAATATAATGTGACGGTACTTCCAGGTAGTTATTTAGCACGCACTGCGCACGGAATTAACCCCGGAGAAAATCGCATCAGGATGGCATTGGTCGCCGATTTCGACGAATGCTGTGAAGCGGCAGATCGAATTATTCGCTTCGCAAAGTCGATCGCAAAATAATAAAACAAACCACTATTCCTCCAATTTCTACTAAACCTTATTGAACTGACTATGACACAACAATTACAACTCATCATCGATCAAGCTTGGGAAAACCGAACCAGCTATTCGCCAAAATCTGCCCCTGCAGAACTGAAAGAGGCGGTGGCACATGTACTCAGTGCCTTGGATTCTGGGGCCATGCGCGTCGCGCAAAAAATTGACGGCACTTGGCAGGTGAATCAATGGATCAAGAAAGCGGTGCTACTTTCATTCCGCTTAGAAGACAACGTGGTCATGCCAAGTGGCGACCATATGCAGTTTTACGATAAAGTCCCAACCAAATTTGCCAATTACAGCGCGAATGATTTCGCCCAAGCAGGCTTTCGTGTCGTTCCACCTGCCGTTGCGCGCCGTGGCAGCTTTATTGGAAAAAATGTCGTGCTCATGCCCTCATACGTAAATATAGGTGCTTATGTCGATGAAGGCACAATGGTTGATACTTGGGCAACCGTAGGTTCCTGTGCTCAAATCGGAAAAAATGTTCACTTATCTGGCGGTGTTGGTATTGGTGGTGTTTTAGAGCCCATGCAAGCAAACCCCACCATTATTGAAGATAACTGTTTCATCGGCGCGCGTTCAGAAGTGGTAGAAGGCGTCATCGTTGAAGAGAATTCGGTCATCTCCATGGGCGTGTATATCGGCCAATCAACCAAGATTTATGATCGCGCCACCGGCGAGGTGAGTTACGGTAGGATTCCAGCAGGTTCCGTGGTTGTGTCCGGCAATTTGCCATCGCCTGATGGAAAATATAGTTTGTATTGCGCGGTGATCGTCAAGCGCGTAGACGCGCAAACCCGCTCAAAAACGAGCATTAACGAACTTTTGCGTGGTGAGTGATCAGAAAAAATAAAAGAAATTCACGACTTTGGTTTGCAACAAATTCAGCGTAAAGTTCACGATTAGCCTGTATCAATTAGCAGCTCACATTTTTAGGAAAAAATCATGGCAATGGATCGCTTATTTCAGTTGATGAAGGAAAAACAAGCTTCGGACATGTTTTTCGCAATTAACTCCCCCATACATTTAAAAATTAATGGCAATTTGCTGCCGATTAATCAGCAACGTATGGACCAAGCGAACATTATTGCTTTGCTCAGCGAAGTGGTCTCCCCAGAGCATATGGAACTACTTGAGCAGAAAAATGAGTTAAACATTGGTATTGGTGCACCTGGTGTTGGTAGATTCCGACTCTCGGCGTTCCGTCAACGTGGTTCGATTTCTGCCGTTTTCCGTTTTGTTCCTGGACATATCCCGGCGATTAATACGCTGAATTTACCGCCCGTGTTATCCAGCCTCATCATGGAAAAACGCGGTTTGATTTTGTTAGTTGGTGCAACGGGTTCAGGTAAATCAACCACCATTGCCTCAATGCTTGATTACCGCAACGAGCTCAAAACGGGCCATATTCTGACGATTGAAGACCCTATTGAATACCTGTTCCGCAGTAAGAAATCGATCGTCAATCAGCGCGAAATTGGTACTGACTCCGAAAGTTTGCAAACTGCATTGCGCAACTCTTTACGTCAAGCGCCAGACTGTATATTGATTGGCGAAATCCGTGATCTCGATACCATGCTGGCGGCCATTGCCTACGCCCAATCTGGACACTTAGTCCTCGCCACATTGCACGCCAATAACAGCTACCAAGCGCTCAACCGCATTATTAGCTTCTTCCCGATGGAAAATCGTAATGCCTTGTTGCTCGACCTTTCATCGTCCATTCGCGCTGTTATTTCGCAACGACTCATACGCGCCATTGATGGGGGCCGCTGCCCAGCCGTAGAAATTATGCTGAATACCCGTTACGTGTCAGAACTCATCGAGCAAGGCGATATTTTCGCGATTAAAGAAGCGATAGAGAAGAGCCTTTCGCCCGGTTCGCAAACTTTTGAAAAAGCTTTAATGCACTTGATCAAAGCGGGTCTAATCAGCCAAGAAGAAGGCATCGCGAACGCGGATTCTGCGAACAACTTGCTCTGGTTGCTAAATAACGAAAGCCCCGAAGAAGCACCGGAGCCGGAGCCAGAACCAGAGAAAAAAGAAGAAGCATCGTTTACCGAATTTACCTTAAGTATGTAAGTGGTAATGAGCGAAAAACCAAAAGCTGAAAGCATTGCCGAACAAGGAATTACCCTCTACGGCATCCCTAATTGCGACACGGTAAAAAAAGCGCGAACATGGCTGACCGAACATGGTATCGCCTTTCGTTTTCACGATTTCAAAAAAGACGGGCTGACAAGTACAACCGTTGAGAAGTGGTTGGAATCATTGTCGGTAGACATATTGATCAACCGCAAAGGCACCACATGGCGCGCTTTGAATGACATAGAAAAAACTAGCGCAGACCACATCCCAAGCGCAATCGCCTTAATGCTTGCATCGCCCTCCATTATCAAGCGCCCAGTTTTGCAAAGAGCTGGTTCAAGCAGCAAAAATGAAAACGAGTTTATGGTTGGATTTAGCGCAGATCAATACAAATCATTTTTCAAAAAGTAGATAATTTTCATGAGTAGAACACTTGCGCTTACCGAAAAACTGATCTCACTGGACTCAGTTACGCCGGAAGATAAAGGATGCCAACAAACCTTAATTGCCCTACTTGAGCCACTCGGTTTTATCTGTGAAACCATCGTTTCGGGCGAGGTGACCAACCTATGGGCGCGTAAGGGGCAAAGCCAACCATTAGTAGTTTTCGCTGGGCATACCGACGTGGTTCCTACAGGGCCTGTAGAGCAATGGAAATCGGCACCATTTTCACCCACCCATCGCGATGGAAAATTGTACGGTCGCGGCGCCGCCGATATGAAAGCCTCGATTGCCGCTTTTGTGGTCGCGATCGAGGAGTTTTTGCGTGCCCAACCTAAACACAAAGGATCAATTGGCTTTCTTATCACCAGCGATGAAGAAGGTCCAGCAACAGACGGCACGGTTGTCGTGTGCGAAAAATTAAAAGCACGCGGCGAACAACTCGACTTTTGCATCGTGGGCGAACCAACCTCAGCGGAAGAATTGGGGGACACAATCAAAAACGGGCGGCGCGGCACGATGTCCGGCAAGTTGATCGTCAAAGGTGTACAAGGGCATATTGCTTACCCACAGCTTGCGCGCAATCCCATTCATCTTGCTGCACCAGCGCTAGCTGAACTGGTCACTGAGGTGTGGGATCAAGGTAATGAATATTATCTGCCAACCTCGTGGCAAATGTCCAACATTCACGCTGGAACGGGCGCATCGAACGTGATACCAGGCGAAGCCGTGATCGATTTTAATTTTCGTTTTTGTACTGCGAGCACGGCCGAACAATTGCAACAGCGCGTGCATGCTATTTTGGATAAACATCAACTTCAGTACGAATTGAAATGGACAATAGGTGGTCAAGCTTTTCTAACGCCAGCAGGTCAACTTAGCCAAGCGCTGTCGTCCGCCATCTTGGCTGAGACGGGCATCGAGACCAGTTTATCGACTACCGGTGGAACTTCCGACGGACGATTTATCGCAAAGATATGTCCGCAGGTGATTGAATTTGGCCCTCCAAACGCCAGCATTCACAAAATCGACGAGCATATTGAGGTTCGTCACATTGAACCTCTCAAAAATATTTACCGCAGGACTTTGGAGAATTTACTAACATGAGTGCCCTTCCCTTCTCCACCCTCCGCGATCTTTTGCGCTACGCGGTCACGCGCTTTAATACCGCCAAACTGTTTTTTGGGCATGGTAGTGCCAACGCACTTGATGAAGCCGCTTACCTGATCCTGCACACGCTGAAATTGCCTCTAGATAAGATCGAACCTTTTCTCGACGCGCGCTTGTTGCCGAGTGAAATCGAAGCGGTGCTAGCAGTAATTGAGCGGCGCAGTGTAGAGCGCGTTCCCGCCTCTTACATCACCAATGAGGCATGGTTGGGTACATATAATTTTTATGTGGATGAGCGCGTGATTGTGCCCCGCTCATTCATCGCGGAGCTCATTCCCGAGCGCTTCTCGCCATGGGTGCAGGACCCGGATGCAATTACAGATATCTTAGAGCTATGCACCGGCTCGGGTTGCCTCCCCATCATGCTGGCTGACGCTTTCGATCTGGCACAGATTGATGCGGTGGACATTTCAAAAGAAGCCCTTGCGGTTGCGCAAAGAAATGTGGACACCTACGAATTGCAAGACCGCATCAATTTAATTGAATCGGATTTGTACAACAAGCTCAGTGAAAAAGCCGGTAAAAAGCGCTACGACCTGATCATTACCAATCCGCCCTATGTGAACGCTGGTTCGATGCAGAAACTCCCCAAGGAGTACATGCACGAGCCACAAATTGCGCTCGCTGGTGGCTCAGATGGCATGGATTT
>CAYPNW010000046.1:10344-13561 GCA_964411965.1 uncultured Burkholderiaceae bacterium | reverse complement strand
TGTTCTGTAATCCATGCAAACGCTGTCTCGTTATCATGCACCTGCTTCAGTTCTATCGCCGTTTCTAAGCCCTGCGAATAGCTATACGCCCCTACTGGTAAAGACGGGCTGGCTAATTGCAGCAGATGGAGCAAGGCTGTTGAATGCATAGATGCTTAGCTCGCTTCGCCTTCGCTCGTGCTATTGATTTTGGTCGTGTCGGTGCCTCGATGGATACGTTGGCGCAGCGGCACGGGTGCTAACAAATGGTGCGGGTGGGAATGTCCGTCAGAACCATGATGATGATGGTGTCCGCCATGCCCCCCATTTGCGCCGTAAGCGCCAGATTCTGGCTCGAACGGGGCTTGTTCTTCATGCACTATGGCCGCCAATCCTTGTAACATTTCTTTTAAAACAGCATCTTGGCGAATACGCAAAAAGCCCGCGCCAACTTGTGCTTGGGTATGCCGATTCCCCAAATGAAACGCGCAACGCAGCAAGGCTTGCGGGCTATCACACTCGACCCGATAAGTGGGCTCGTCAGCGGCAATAATTTGCACCACGCGACCATCGTCGCCTTGCATTAAATCGCCATGCCGCATGACGCTGCCGCGTGTCGTGAAAACCGCGACTTCCTCACCATTACTCATGGTCGCACGTAGGCGGCTTTTTTCTCTTAACTCGTAAGGCAGCACGAGCTGCGCGGCGATGTTTACGGCGGAATCGATTTTGGTTTGTAGCGTTAACATGGGGTTTTATGATCAATAGGTTGAGCAAAAATCTGACATCAATAGGACATACGCAAAATTGCGTTGGCTAGGCGCGAAGCCGCAGACAGTACAAACGATACGGCAAGGCGAAGCAACAACGCCAACGTCTGTTTTGCGTAAGTCCTAATCAAAACAAAAAATACCTTTGCGCCATGGGCAAGATAATCGCTGGCTCACAAGTCAGCAGCTCACCATCAGCGCGCACTTCATAGGTTTCTGGGTCGACTTCCATTACCGGTGTCACGCCGTTGTGAATCATATGGTGCTTACGCAGGTGACGCATATTCTTCACGGGGAATACGGGCTTATTGAGTTTTAGTTGCTCAGCAATTCCCGCATCAAAGGCTGCCTGCGAGACGAAGGTTAATGAGCTTTTCAAACCGCCGCCGTAGGCACCAAACATCATGCGGTAATGCACGGGCTGCGGCGTAGGTATGGAGGCGTTCGGATCGCCCATGGGTGCTGCCGCTATCATGCCACTTTTGATAATCATCGCCGGCTTGACGCCGAAGAAGGCGGGCTTCCATAAGACCAAATCTGCGATTTTGCCGACCTCAATTGAACCGACCAAATGCGAAATGCCGTGCGTAATCGCAGGGTTGATCGTGTATTTTGCGATATAGCGTTTGACGCGGAAATTGTCGTTGCGGCTAGTGTCTTCAGGTAAAGCGCCGCGTTGAGTCTTCATCTTATGGGCCGTTTGCCACGTACGTATGATGACTTCGCCGACACGTCCCATGGCTTGCGAATCAGACGACATCATGGAAATCGCGCCGATATCGTGCAAGATGTCTTCCGCTGCAATGGTTTCGCGCCGAATTCTGGATTCTGCAAACGCCACGTCTTCGATAATGCCAGCATCGAGGTGGTGGCAAACCATCAGCATATCGAGGTGTTCATCGAGTGTATTGACGGTGTAAGGCCGCGTGGGATTGGTTGATGAAGGCAACACATTGCTTTGCCCAACGGCGGCGATAATGTCAGGCGCATGTCCACCGCCTGCGCCTTCCGTATGAAAGGTATGGATGGTGCGATCTTTAAACGCAGCGAGTGTGTTTTCTAAATAACCTGCCTCGTTTAAGGTATCGGTATGAATCGCCACTTGCACATCAAAGCGATCTGCCACTTCTAAGCAATTATCAATTGCTGAAGGCGTTGTACCCCAATCTTCGTGTAACTTAAGCGCAATAGCGCCGGCTGAAATTTGCTCTTCCAAAGGCACAGGCAAACTCGCATTTCCCTTACCAAAAAACCCTAAATTCATAGGAAACGCATCGGCTGCCGCCAGCATGGAATGAATATGCCAAGGGCCTGGTGTGCAGGTGGTGGCTAAGGTTCCGGTGGCGGGCCCTGTACCGCCGCCCAGCATGGTGGTGACACCGCTCATGAGGGCTTCTTCGATTTGTTGCGGACAAATAAAGTGGATGTGCGAATCAATGCCCCCAGCTGTCACGATCAAACCTTCACCCGCGATAATTTCTGTTGCCGCGCCGATGGCCATGTCGACGCGCGATTGAATGTCTGGATTACCCGCTTTACCGATGGCTGCAATACGCCCGGCTTTCAAACCGATGTCGGCTTTGATAATGCCCCAGTGATCGACAATAACGGCATTGGTAATCACGGTATCCATAACGTCCGCATGATTGCGTTGTGATTGACCCATTCCGTCACGGATGCCTTTTCCTCCGCCGAACTTTACTTCTTCGCCGTACAGCGCAAAGTCTTTTTCAATTTCGATAAAGAGGCTAGTGTCGGCAAGGCGCACCCGGTCGCCCTTGGTGGGGCCGAACATTTCAGCATAGGCTTGACGTGAGATGGTGGCCATTAGAGTTGCCCCATCACTTTTGAGTTAAAACCATACACTTTTTGTTGGCCGCCCATGGCGATCAGCTCCACTGTGCGCTCTTGTCCAGGTTCAAATCGGATGGCTGTTCCGGCAGCGATGTTTAAGCGCATGCCATAGGTTCTACCGCGTGAAAATTTCAGCGCTTGATTCGTCTCATAGAAATGAAAATGCGATCCGACCTGGATGGGTCGATCACCACTATTTGCTACGACCATGGTGGTAATTGCGCGCCCCGCATTAATGGTGATTTCACCCTCTTCAACTAACATTTCACCTGGAATCATAATTACGCTCCTTGCCCTAAATAATTGGGTGATGCACCGTGACTAACTTAGTCCCATCTGGGAAGGTTGCCTCAACTTGAATGTCGGGAATCATCTCAGCGATGCCATCCATCACATCCGCGCGCGTCAAGATTTTGGTGCCTTCTGACATCAGCTGGGCAACGGTTTTTCCGTCTCGGGCACCTTCCATGATGGCGGCAGAAATCAAGGCAACGGCTTCAGGATAATTCAGTTTCAAGCCACGCGCTTTGCGCCGCTCGGCCAATAATGCCGCCGTAAAAATCAATAATTTATCTTTTTCTCTGGGGCTCAGTTCCATGGATGTCTTTCAACAA
>CAYPNW010000046.1:0-10244 GCA_964411965.1 uncultured Burkholderiaceae bacterium | reverse complement strand
CGCAACTCTTGCGCCTCTAAGCCAAGTACGCGAGGTCGTAAGTAGCGCCATGCGACCAACATGACATGGCGTGCGGCTTCGCTGCGATTTCCCAAGTATCTTACAACGACCAAGGATTTTATTTGCGTGACCCCCACGTCATCATCTGCGGTAACAACGCCGGATTTAATTAATGCGCCAAGTGCTTCGCGCAAGGCTTGTAACTGATCTGGCACAAGTTGTCGTCCTACCGCCAATAAACTTGCGCAAACCGATTTTTGCCGCAATCCTAAGTTGCTTTGCAAGTCGCCTCGCTCAGGATCAAGCGACCCTTGCTCTAGCCAAAGAAGGCGGCCTTCTTGGCGCACTTCAATGTGTTGACGAATCCGTCCAGATTGAAATTTTTCGCCCGATGAACTACGCCCAAAACAAAAAATCTCACAGGAGATGAAGCGACTATTTGCGCCTAAGTCGACCTTAAGCGAAGTTGCGACCTGCGCTTGGTCATAAAAAATGGTTTCTTGCGGCAACCATTCGAGGCTGGCGTGATTACCTACAACGAAGTGGTTGCTTTGATGTGATTGTTTGCCGTTTGCCCGATACCATTTGCTGGCACCAGGGCTGGTGAGTAATGCCCGCGCCGCCTCACCCACCTGAACATCAATTTTCAAGCGGTCACCGCCAACGACGCCACCTGGAGGATGCACGATAATCACATGGCAAACCCCTGGCCCTTCAGGGTACAGGGCTTTCTGTACACGCAGCGGGCCATTATGTTCGCGCTCGATGAGTTTGCTGGCATTGTCACTTTGCGCAAAACGCAAGTTGAGACTAGCTTGCCAAGCAGACTTGTCTATCCTTGCATCGATTAACGTGTCCGTGCTCGACTCAGCCATCAGCGACTATGTGAAGTCAATCGTGCCAATGGTGACGCGAGGCTCACGCCAGGAGCCGCCGTTCGCGCACCCGGTGCGCCTTTCTTTTCTGGCGCTGCATTTGCCTTATCAGATTCTTCTAGCCGTTCATCCACTTCAAATTGATTCATCTTTTCAGGGTTGCGACGCATTGCCACGCCGACAGCCAAAATGTCAATCACCAGCAAATGCAGAATGCGACTGATCATTGGCAAGTGGGTGGAAATATCCTCAACATGGTCAACAATCAAGGCTGCGTCGGCTTTCTTGGCTAAGGGCGATTGGCTGGCTGTAATGGCGACAATCGAAGCACCCCGTTCACGCACTTTCTCCACAACCTCAAGCAGCTCAGGCAAGCGCCCGCTGCTACTGATGATCACCGCCACATCACCCGGACGAAGCACGCTCGCCGCCAGTAACTGCAAACGTGGATCTGTATAAGCGCCGCTAGGCACACCAAAGCGCAAAAATTTAAACTGCGCATCTTGCGCAACCACACCGTAATGTCCTACGGCGTAAAATTCAACGCGATCTGCGCGAATCAGCATATCGATCGCTCTATCGATCATGTCGCGATTGAGTTCACTGCGCACCTGCAAAATAGCGGATGCGGTATTACCCAGTACCTTGGCACCCAGCTCCAACATTGAATCGTCGTGGGTGACTTGTGTATGGGTAACAGGCACAGTGCCAGTCAGCCCCGACGCCAAGCGCAATTTAAAATCAGATAAACCCTCACAACCCAGCGAACGGCAGAAACGAATTACCGTCGGCTGGCTCACTTCAGCAGCCTTGGCGATTTCCGCAATGGGGTCGTTCAATGCGGCGCGAGGGTGCGTCAATATATATTCCGCGACACGTAATTCTGCTGGCGAAAGTTCGGCGCGGGCGCGGCGAATCTGACCCAAAATCGCAGAGCCTGGGCTGGCTGTCATGGTACGAAGCTGCGCCTCCAAAATTGCCGACGCACCTATAAACGTGGCTTGCTCGGAGGTGATCACAAACGTCGGGATTGCAGCAACGTAATCGCTAAAGCGTCCTTTTTCCTCAAAGCGTTGGCGAAACGATGAACGTTCAAAATACTCGCCCAAGCGCGGCACGATACCGCCGCCAATATAAATGCCGCCAAACGCACCCAAGGTCACTGCAAGATTCGCCGCCGCGGTACCAAGCAGATCACAAAATAGATCCAAGGTTTCTTTACAGAGTACGTCATCTTTTTCTAAGGCTAGTCGGGTAATTTCAGGTGCGCTCAATTTTTTCACTTTGCTGCCAACGAGCTCAGCTAGCGCGAGGTAGCACATTTCTAAACCAGGTCCAGAAAGCAGTCGTTCAAAAGAAACGTGTTCAAAAGATTTCCATGCGAAGCGCAGCACGGCAATTTCGCGTTCATTGCGGGGTGAAAAACTCGTGTGTCCCCCTTCTGAGCCCAAGGAAATCCAGCCATCACCTGCAGGAATCAAACCTGACACACCCAAACCGCTTCCAGGTCCGAGCACGCCGATTACGCTGTGTTTGCTTGGCTCGCCGCGACCAATTTGACGCAAATCACGCGCCGCTAAGCGGGGTACAGCCATTGCCAAGGCGGTGAAGTCGTTCACGATGACTAAGGTATCCAATCCAAGCGCAACACGCGTTTGCTCAATTGAAAATTGCCAGTGGTAATTGGTCATGCTGACGTTATCACCGTACACCGGATTGGCAATCGCGACTGCCGCATGTTCGATGTGGATAGGTGCGACGATTTTCAAATAGGCGCTAACGGCTGAATGAAAATCAGGATAGTCGGCACTGCGCAAGGAGACCACATGTTCGAATTCGCCATGACCAGTTTGCAACGCAAAGCGGGCGTATGTTCCGCCGATATCGGCGATAAGTCTTGGGCTATCTAGCGAAACCATAACTCTCCTGAATGAAACCTAGCCTCAATAATTGATGCTGTATGTCGACGAGTGCCGCAAAACAAACATTATAGTCATATGCACAAAGGAAACGAGATTTCAGTTTTATTCAGTTTTACTAAGGGGCATTGCAAACGATTTCCAGAATAAATCTGAAATTACACTACTTTTCAGGCGCGAACAGATATTTTGTAGCTTGACTACAGAATATACAAGTAAGCACGCTGGTTTCGCCTTTATACATCCTTGAGAGAAGAAAAATTGAAGGTATCGAGGCTCAATTAGTGCAATAATTTAACTTGCTTGATGCTTCCTTTTGTGAAAAATTACTCGAAAATTGATTGTTTTTATTTTGTAGTTTTGCTACATTAGCTTTCATTAGCGTACAGAACAATGAAAAAATAAAGGGACAGACGTAAAAGCAAGGGGTTTCTGCTTGCAGCGTATCGCTGGCTTGCAGAGATGGCAGCGACGCTTTCAGGCGCCGTGACTGCGAAGACGGGCGCTCAAGTCCTGAACTACAACAACGCTTTGCGCGACATTGCCTTTTCATTGTGCTTCGAAATGCTCGAGGTTGCCGAGTCGAGAGCTTGATAGCGGTCAAAATGATCCGTGCGATGGAACCAAAAAGGATAATGCAGTGATTAGAAAAACAATGAGACCTGGATTACTGAATAGCTTTCCCTGGTTAGTTGCCGACATAGGCGGAAGCAATGCGCGTTTTGGTTTAATTCTCGACGCGGAAACTGGCGTGCAAAACGTCATCACTATTCCCGGCAAAGAACACCTTGCATTGAACCAAGCAGTTGCATGCTATTTGCAACAAACTAAAGCCCTACTTGGCGCCCATTTCCAAGCACCCAAAATGGCCGCATTCGCCGTCGCGACACCCATTTTGGGCGATTTGATTTCATTTACGAATAGCCCATGGAGCTTTTCTAAATCAGCCTTACAAGCCGAATTCAAATTCGACAGCTTTTTGGTATTGAACGATTTCGAGGCACTCGCGCTGTCTTTACCACGGCTCAAGCCCTCACAGTTTCGCGCGCATGATAAGGCGCCCATCGACAGTGGTTGCTTGGCCGTCATTGGACCCGGAACAGGTCTTGGTGTGGCAGGTGTGATTGAAACACCATTTGGCTGGATGGCGATTCCAGGTGAAGGTGGGCACGCAACACTCGCCCCTCACGACGATTTTGAGTCCGATTTATTGGCGCACGTTCGCCTCTCTTATCCCCATGTTTCTGCCGAACGACTACTATCGGGAATTGGGTTGCCCGTACTCCATCAGGGTGTGCAACATCTGATGGCACGCACGTGTAGCAAAATGCATAGCGGTGGGATGACCGGCTGCCAATCGCCGCTAACTGCAGAACTCATCGTACAACGCGGCTTATCGAAGGAAGATCCTGTTTGCGTAAAAACCATCGCCGTTTTCTGCGCCATGCTAGGCAGTTTTGCCGGCAGCGTTGCGTTGACCTTAGGGGCGCGTAGCGGTGTCTACATTGGTGGTGGCATTGTTCCTCGCTTGGGTGAACAATTTTTCGAGTCTGATTTTCGTCAGCGCTTCGAAGCAAAGGGTCGTTTTCAATCGTATTTAGCAGATATTCCCACGGCCTTAATCACCGATACCATGGCAGCGCTTACCGGGGCGGCTATGGCAATTGAACAATACGAAAGCTGATAGAACCTAGGCACGGTTTCTATCGACAAATTTCAAGCGAATTGGCTGGCACAATTTACTCGCGCAACAAAAACTGCAAGGGAATCTCAACCCGTTCACGCCAGGATTGTTCGTTGTGATCTGCACCGGGAAAGACTTGTGTAATCCAATCCAAACCGCGCCGGTACCCCTTCTTTGACATCAGCGCATCCATCGTTAATTGATGCGGCGCATACAAGGAATCGAGATTAATCGTGCCGTGGTCGAAGTAGATACGGTGCTTACCCGCTTCGGGCAAATGTTCGGCTAACCATTTGAAGTAAGCGTTACCAATTTCTTCGCGACGCGCATCATTTGGCACGGTAATAATCGCCCTATTTGTAGAAAGTGGCCAATGGGTCGACACACAGCCTGCGCCGCCGAAAACTTCGGGATAAGAACTGAGTGCATACAAAGAAATCAGGCCACCCATGCTTGAGCCCATCACGAAGGTATTTGCTTGATCCGGTTTGGTGCGGAAATTTTTATCGATATAAGGCTTTAACTCAGTCACCAAGAAACGCAAATAGTGATCGGCGAGAAGATTCTCGGCTTTTACATTGGTATCGTTGGGCGCAACCACCTCTAATGCGGCAGCCGACAACAAGCGCACTGCCGCAGTCGGTGCATATTCGCGCCAGCGCAGCGGGCTATTGTTGACACCAACCACGATGGTTCGTCGTATCGCCTTTTTACCCAGCAGCATCGTCATGGCTTCCACTATGCCCCAGTTTGGTCCGCCTAATGGGTTGACTGGATCAAAGAGATTTTGCCCGTCATGCATGTAAAGCACCGTATAGCGATCAGTATTCGCGTCGTAATTGGGTGGCAACCAAATACTCACTTTGCGTGCCTGAATTTGCTGCGAAGGAAAGCCATCAATGATGACCAAGCGATCAGATGAGTTTGCAGCACTCTGCGCACCTGCTGTCACGGCAAATGAAGTACTTACTAAGGCGCCAGCGAGGCCGATTGTTTGTTGCATGGCTTTTCTACGTTTTTGGTTAAACATAATTGTCTCCGTTATATTTTTAGCGTTTTGATCCATCGCCCACTTCGCACCCGCCAGCGAAACACGGCGACCTTAAATACTTCTTCTGACATCATTACGGCTACCACTGCTGGCAACGGCCACTTCCATATTAATGCCGCGCAGGCAACCAAGGGAACATTCAACAACCACATAGAGCAGGTGTCCGTCCACATCAACCAACGACTATCATTTCCGCTGCGTAAAATACCTACGCTCACGATGCCATTATGAGCACGCGCGCCAAACGCTAAAAATAATACGCTCAAGGTGTTTAAGGCTAAATCGTTTAATTCGCTTGGTATTAAGCCGACCAATCCAACTGAACCACCAAAAAGTCGCAGCAGTTGAACGATTCCTGCCGCAGTGACGCCGACCAGAAAAGCCCGTTGACCAATGAGCTTTCGAATGCGTTCTGCACTTTCTCTGGCCGCTTGATGCTGCCCAGCGCCAATCGCATGGCCGAGTAAAATTCCTGTTGCAACGCCACATCCACCCACTAGGCTAATCAAAATTCCTTCGATGGGCAGTACCAAGTTGAAGGCTGCCAAGGGTGCGGCACCCATATGACTAATGATCACGGAACTGGCTAAGATGCCGCCTGCCCAAGCAATTTCTTTTAGCATTAAGGGCCCTGTGCCATGCAAAATCAAACCAATATCGCGACTACGTAGTGCATTTGGTAAGCGTGCGATGGGGCCAGGCTTAAGTGCGCGGACCAACAAGATTATTTCGATCAAGCGTGCCACGCTGGTAGCAACAGCCGCCGCTGCAATACCGAACGCAGGAAATCCAAAATGTCCGTTGATGAATAAGAAATTCAGTAAGGTATTCACGATGAGGCCAACAATACCCGCCACCATAGGCGTGCGTGTATCGCCGCTGCTACGCAAACATGCTGACAAAATTAAAGTGACTGCGCTGAGTGGCGCATAGGCGGCACTCCAAAAAAGGAAAAGGCTGGCTGCGTCAACGACTGGTGCATCAGGACTTAAAAGGCCAGCCAACTCATGCGGCCAAAGGAGCGACACGGCACTCATGGGCAAGGTCAACAATAATCCTAAGCACAAAGCCATGGTAACGGGGCCACGAACTGCACGTCTGCGATCTGCCCCGCTGTACTGTGCAACTAAAACCCCAGTGCCGCTTGATAGCCCCACGAGCACCATTGTCAACACAAATAGCACACGGCTAACTAAGCCCACGCCACCTAAGGCTGCCGCGCCTAGGCCGCTCACCATCAAGGTATCCACAAAGCCAGCGGTTGCAGCCAACAAGGATTGCAATGCGACCGGCGCGCCTAATCGCCACAAGACTTGGTAGGCTTCGCGATTGGTGGTGGGTAGTTTCAAACTCATCGCTCAAATCGACGGGAAAATGCGGGCACCTGAAATCAAGCTCAGGTCAAATTTTTGCTACCCATATCTGCGCAGAACATGGTGACAGCATAAGTTCAGGCAATACGTTTATCGTTTGCGTTTCTGATGGAGCGCTTTCCTTAGCATCAGTACCCGCTTCGCCTGTATTGAAAACAAAGTTCACTGCCGACCACGTTTTAAAATAGATCGGCAGAACATCGTCTGCCAAATTCCATCCACTTACTGATGCACCGCGATTCAAAGCGACCAAAGTCGCTTGTGCTTCGCTAAAGCGCACAAAAACAAACAAGTCATCTTTGGCAAACAGGGTTTGGTAAGCACCTGCTCGTAATTCCTCACGATCTTTTCGCAACTGAATCAAAGCACGGTAAGTATTGAACAAGGTTTGATCCCAGTTGGCCCTATTCCACTCAAAACAACGTCGACAATCGGGGTCAGCACCACCTTGCATGCCTATTTCGTCCCCATAGTAAATACAAGGCATCCCCGGATAAGTAAGTAGCAAGACCACGGCCAATTGCATCCGTGCGCCATCGCCATTTAGCAGACTCAAAAAGCGCACAGTGTCGTGGCTATCGAGCAGGTTAAGCTGCGCTAACTGATTCGCATACGGTATACGAGCTCGGCTCTCGGTCAGCCATCGTTCAAAGATTTCGCTACTAATTTTGATGGGGTGATAAGCAATGTCTTGCTCTGCCAGCCATGCGCGCACTGGGTGGGCAAAACCGTAATAGTTCATTGCACCGTCCTCTTGTTCGCCCTGCAGCCAGCGCGTGGCTTCGTTGAACTGTTCACCCAACACGTAGGATTGTGGATTTTCTTCGTGCATGACACGACGAAATTCACGCACATAATGGGCATTGTTACGCGCGCCAGTTCCCTCCCCCAACATGTGCAAGACATCGAAACGCCAGCCATCGATGGCATAAGGTGGGCGCATCCAAAAACGCAGAATACTTCCCGAGTCTTGATACACCTTATTTTGTACGGCGGGCACGGCCATATCTAATACTGGTAAATGTTCATGGCCTTTCCAAGAACAGTAATCATTTGTGGATGAAAAAGTGTACCAATGGCGATAGGCAGATTCGGGGCTTTGGTAGGCACCAAGGGTATCGTGCTGCCCAAAGCGATTAAACCAAGGGTGTTGGTCACTCGTATGGTTCACTACCGCATCCAATACAAGGCGCATACCGCGTTGCTTTAAATCCTTGCTGAAAGCCGAAAACGCTTCATTTCCCCCGAGATAAGGGTCAACGTTGAAGTAATCGTCCGTGTCATAGCGGTGGTTACTGGGCGAACTAAAGATAGGATTAAGATACAAGGCAGTCACGCCGAGCTCGTCCTGCAAGTAGGACAATTGATTTTGTATGCCCAGTAAATCTCCACCATAAAAAGTAGTTGACGCATTTTTATTCTCGACAACTTCGCCCCATTTGCCCCAACTTTTTATGACCGCAGAGGACCGTGATTGACTTTCTGATGCCCGCGCCGCTTGCTCCGTACGACGCGCCTGCAAACTGGTGTCACCTTGACTAAAACGATCAGGAAAAATTTGATAAAAAATCTGATCTTGCGCCCAAGTCGGCGGTCGATTTTTGGCACTCTTGCACACTTTAAAATGCGATTCGCGTGGGGGAATGTAATCATGTTGTCCATCTGCCCCTAGCCAAATTTGTCGGCCATCCAGCAGAAGCTTGAATAAGTAGAGGCTCGTGGTATTGGCGTCGTCCCATCCAAAAGAAGCTTCATATAAGGCACGCTTACCTTCGTGCGCAATTTTTTTCATTTCGATGAGTTGTTCTTCATTGTCTGGCTCGGCGCGCAGATACACTTGTATGTCCTCTTTGTCATCGCAAATTAAGCGCACGCGACATTCAGTGTCAGTAGTCACTAACCAAGGTGCAATGGGTGGATGCTGGATTAGCATAGGCACTTTCAAAAAAGCACAGTCAATAAGCATTAACGGACAACAAATACGACGAGACTTAAAGGCGGTAACAGAAATGACCCCGTTTTTGCGCTGTATCTGGCAAGCTGCTTCACACGCTGATCGGCGGCTTTCTCACGCAAATGGACGGGATGTAAAAGATATTTCTTTTGCTGCTCGCTAGCAACTTCAATGGTTTGTGTGTCGCTTGCTACGTTGAACAAGACCATGACCTCTTTGAAGTTTGCACCATCCAATTGATTGCCATCCAAATGCATGGCAATGACCTTGCCATTCTGCGTCGCGCCAAGGTTATCGAAACGTAGTCGAGCACGTATGTCTTCAGTGTTTGGCAAACGAAATAAAGGCGTACTGGCGCGAATTCGTAGCAAATCTAAAAACGCCTCGCGCGACCAAGTAATTTCTGTAGAGCTTGGCTTGATGAGCCCATTTGACAATAATTCGCGGATGACACCTTCATTGGCGGCGTTCTCTTTTTGCGGCGGTAAACCAGTCGCAAAATAATTGTCTTGATATGTCCAATCTAAACGATTAAACCAATCCCCCGAGTCATAACTATTACGATCTAAAGACTTGGAGCGCAAAATATCTTGCCCCGCATGAAAATACGCAATACCTTGACTGAGGGCAGTGAAAGCCGATGCCAGCATTTGCCGACGTGCGCGATCGGCCTTGCTGGTGTTGCCTGGTAATTTATAAGCCAACACGTCGAAAAGTGTTTGGTTGTCATGGTTCTCAACATAATTGACCACTTCGCTAGGTTGGCTGACATAACCAGCGGGTTGGCCGTTATAGTCAATTTCTGCCAAACTTTTTGTGCTGCCGTCAAAAGTTTGAAAAGCGTATTGCCGCAATGAACCAGCCAAGCCGACCCGCACCATATCTGCCGCTTTTAGCAAGGCTAGTCTTTGCGCGCCAGTGTCGTCTAAGCCGCTGACATAACCATTTCTTTGCAATAAAGCCGCGCCACTATCGGACGGACCGCCACCACGTATTGCATCTCGTGCACGATCGCTAAAGGTCGCGATGTTGGTCCCGTTGAGCGAGAGTTGAGACGCTTGCACAAAGCGCGCACCGTTCGCAATTTCGCCAAAATTCCAGCCCTCGCCAAGCAATTGAATTGCGCGTCCCGTTTCCTTCTTCAAACGAACTTGCAGCGCTTCCATGACATCACGGGGTTGATGCGCCATGAGGTCAAACCGAAAGGAATCTATTTTGTAATGCTTTGCCCAAAGCACCACAGAATCGAGCATCAATTTGCCCATCATGAGATTTTCTGTGGCGGTGTTGTCGCAACAAGTTGATTGTTCAACTTCTCCCACAGCATTCAAACGATGGTAGTAGCCCGGCACGATGCGGTCGAGTACCGAATGGGCTTTTTGTCCTGC
>CAYPNW010000045.1:0-13598 GCA_964411965.1 uncultured Burkholderiaceae bacterium | reverse complement strand
TTAAAGATTTCACCGATATCCGTTCAGGTTCGCCGTATTCCTACAACGCCAATATTTTTCAAGTGTATGTCTCCGCTGCATACTAAAGAGCTCAAAATGAATCATTTTAGCCGCATCATTAACGCTATCGTTGCTGTTTCCTTCGTCACTTTTTCTGTTATTGCTGCGGAAAATACAGCAACAAACTCATCAACAAATTCGACGGCAAATGCATCAAGCGCCAAGGCCAAAGACGCACCGTCCAACGATGTGCCGCCGACACCGACTGCGGGATCAGTACCAAATGCAGCGGCCACGCTGCCAACACCGTCTTTGCTCGCTGCGCCAGCGTCGAATACTGAAGCGGCAAAACCAGAAGCATTAGATGACCGTGTGCAGAACGTCAAAATTGACGTTATCAAGCTGAACCGCGATTTATTGGTGTTGGAAGAGGAATTATTGTTCCCTGCGAATACGCAGGTTGTCCTGTTCTTATCGATGGATGTGGGCAAGATGTTTGAATTGGATTCGGTTCAAGTCAAGATTGATGACAAACTCATTGCCAGCTATCTATACACACCTCTTGAAGTAAAGGCTTTGCATCGCGGCGGTGTGCAGCGACTTTACCTTGGCAATTTACGTGCTGGTGAGCACGAGTTGGTGGCCTTTTTTACAGGTGGTGGTCCCCACACACGCGACTACAAGCGTGGTGCGACGATTAAGTTCACGAAAGAGGCGCAAGCAAAATATTTTGAATTACGTATCCGTGATTCGGCGAATAAGTTGCAGCCAGAATTTGATATTAAGACCTGGCAGTAGGATGACATGAACTTGTCTTTCAATTTTCTCATGTCATCCATGCACGAGACCAAGCTCAAACAGAGCAATATTGTCTCGTCGGATCGCTTAATGAAAAAAGCGCCTAGGTGGCGCATTCCTTTGGCGCTTTCTTTTATAAATATGATCGCGCTATCGTCTTTTTCGACAAGTTCTCTTGCGGCGCCCAATGCGGTTGCGAATGTCGCGCGCGAGATCAAGGCCCCCTATTATGGTGACGGCTTATTCCAATTTTTTCAGGATCATTATTTCACCGCTGTCACTAACTTAATGGTCTCGCAGCATTTTGGGCGCATCGATGAACACGCCGACGAAGCAGAGATATTGCGTGGTGGTATTTTATTGTCGTATGGCCTACATCGTGAGGCGGAAACAATCTTCACTCGCTTAACAGAAATGGGCGCTTCGGCGGCCGTCAAAGATCGCGCATGGTTTTTTTGGCGAAGATTCGCTACCAACGAGGCTATTTAGATCTTGCCGAGGCCGCAATTAACCAGGTCGGCAAAAATCTTAGTGCTGATTTACTTGAAGATAGTGCCTTACTACATGCGAACCTGTTGATGGCCCGCAGCGACTTTTCGGGTGCGGCGGAAATCTTGAGCGCGGTAAGTCCAAAGGCGAAAGCTGCTCGATACATTCGATTTAATCTTGGCGTGGCACTCATCAAAGCGGGAGATGTTGCGCGCGGAAAAGCGACCCTAAATCAGCTTGGTTTAGCACCAGCAGAAAACGAAGAATATCGGAGCTTACGCGATCGTGCAAATGTCGCGTTGGGATTAACAGCGCTGACTACGAACGAGGCTAAAGAAGCGCGAAACTACCTAGAGCGAGTGCGACTAAAAAGTCCGCAAGCAAGCAAAGCTTTGCTCGGTTTGGGCTGGTCAGCCGATGCCTTAAAAGAAACGCAGAATGCACTTGTGCCTTGGCAAGAACTAGCGCAGCGTGAGGTAAATGATACTGCCACGCTTGAAGCACTGATTGCCGTGCCCTACGCCTTTGCAAAACTCGAAGCTTATGGCCAGGCAACGGATCAATACAACCATGCAATCGAGCGTTTCAATATTGAAAACCAAGGCTTGAAAGAATCTATTGCAAGCATACGCAATGGTCAATGGCTAGAAGTGATGGCGGAAAGTAATCCCGGAGAGGAATTGGGCTGGTTTTATCAACTGCGTGATATTTCAAGCATGCCAAAAGCCGCGCATCTTGCCCAGGTCTTGGGGCGACATGAATTTCAGGAGGCTTTCAAGAATTATCGTGATCTTCGTTTCTTAAAGAAAAACTTGGAGGAATGGCGCGATAAGTTATTAGTTTTCCAAACGATGCTGGATAACCGACGCGAGGCTTTTGCCAAGCGTCTGCCTGAAGTCATTGAGCAAAACAAAGAACTCGCTGTGCAACCGTTGCGAGAACGTAAAGATGCCGCAGAAAAATTAATCACCGCAGGTGTAGAGCAGGAGGACGGGGTTGCGTTTGCTGACGCGAAACAAATTGAGCAACAAGGCCGACTGGCAGAAGTACAAACGGCACTGAAGCAGGCACCCGATGATCCAGAGTTCGCCAATGCGCGCGAACGTGCGCGTTTGCTCGAAGGTGCTTTGACTTGGCAGCTCGCGCAAGATTTTTCTAGTCGCGTTTGGCAAGTAAAAAAAGACCTGCAAGCAATTACGGAGGAACTTGAGCGTGCTCAGATTTTGAAAGACGCTTTGCAACAGGCGCAACGTGATGAGCCTGCACGATTTGATGCGTTCGCGAAGCGCATCGCTGCGATGACGCCAGTTTTAGAAGTCATGATTCCGCGTGTCGCAAGTTTAACGAAAGAGCAGCAGCTCGCGGTGCAAGGTATTGCGATAGCTGAGCTTGCACGTCAGCAAGAACGCCTCAATATCTACACCACACAGGCGCGCTTTGCGTTAGCGCAACTGTATGACCGTGGCACGCTTCAGGAGCAGGATAAGCCCTCAGAAAAGAAAGCAACGGAGGGCAAAAATGCAGTTACGAAATAAAGCCCTAGTTTGTTCCGTGTTTGTGCTCACTGCTTGTGCCAGTTGGCGCGGCAAATCTGGTAGCCCAGACAATGAGCCAACCTTGAAAACGCTCGCAAGTAAAAAAGTGAGCGTCGACAAAGGACAAACAGTTGAGACTAGCGAAGCGCAGGCCATCAAAGCCTACAAGCAGTTTTTAGACATCGCGCCGAATGCTCCACAGCGTGCTGAGGCCTTGCGCCGTATTGGTGACTTGGAAATGGATAGTGCTGATAAAGGCAGTGCTGATCCGAAGGTCATAGCCGATCCAGACTACAGCGTCGCGATTACACGCTATCAAGAATTTCTTCGGCTGTACCCCAAAGATCCGAACAATGATCGTGTGCTTTACCAACTGGCGCGCGCGCAAGAACAAAACGGTAAGTTGGAAGTGGCATTGCAGACCTTAAACCGATTGGTGCGCGATTACCCACAAACGTCCTACTACGAAGAGGCGCAATTTCGCCGTGGTGAATTGCTGTTCACCGCACGTGACTATACCAACGCTGAAAAAGCCTACGCGACAGTGCTTAAAGAGGACATAGGCCAATACCACGATCGCGCTTTATACATGCGTGGCTGGTCACAGTTTAAGCAGGGAAAATTAGAAGACGGCTTGCAGTCGTTCTTCGGCGTGTTAGATGCGAAGTTGGCTAAATTACCCAATGGCGCTGATGAAGCTAGTCTTGAGTCGATAGCCGATTTGTCACGTGCTGATCGCGAATTAGTGGAAGATACCTTCCGCGTTACCAGTCTAAGTCTCACCAACTTAGGCGGCGCTGAGTCGATTCCTGAATTTATGACTTCGACCGAGCGCCGTTCTTATGAGTTCCGCGTGTATGAACAGTTGGGCGAGCTTTATCTTAAACAAGACCGTGTGAAAGATGCAGCGGATACGTTTGGCTTATTCGCGCGGCGCAAGCCATTAGATGCGCAAGCACCCCTACTCCAGACGCGCGTGATCGACATTTACGAGCGCAATGGCTTTGCAAATCTCGCCTTAGACGCAAAAAAAGAATATGTCGCACGCTATGGCATCAAGAGTGAATTTCGCCAGGCCAATCCAGAGGGTTGGAAAAAAGCACAGGTACTTGTGAAATTGCACTTGGCGGAACTAGCGCGCCATTATCACGCGAGCGGGCAAAAGAATAAGAGTCCATCCGATTTGCAAGAGGCGACACGTTGGTATCGTGAGTTTATCGTCTCATTTCCTACCGATCCGCAAGCGGCGCAAAGCAATTTCCTACTTGCCGAATTGCTGTATGAAGACGGAAAATTTGCCGAGGCGAGCGTTGAGTATGAAAAGACAGCGTATGGATACCCCCAACACGCCAAGAGCGCTGACGCAGGCTACACCGCATTGCTGAGCTACGCCAAGCAAAAGAAGAGCGCGCCCCAAGTTGAGTTAGTGGCGTTGGATCAAACAAGCATCGCAAGCGCCCTGCGTTTTGCACAAAGTTTCAATAGCGACCAGCGAGTCGCGCCAGTATTGGCAGATACCGCAGAGAAACTGTATGCATTAAAAGACGCCGAACAAGCGGAAAGCGTCGCGCAACAAATTCTTGCGCGTGAACCCAAAGCGGGTGACGAGCAGCGACGTGTTGCTTGGACTATTTTGGCGTACACAACTTTTGAACGAAATGCATTTGCTCTATCAGAAAATGCCTTTGGTGAGGTTTTAAAACTGACCCCGCAAACTGCGTCTAATCGGGCTGAACTGATTGAACGGCAAGCTGCAACGATCTATAAACAAGGTGAGTTGGCACGCTCGGCTGGGGCTTTAAATGATGCGGTGGGTCATTTTGAACGTGTTGCCGTCGTCGCGCCACTCTCAACTGTTCGCGCGAACGCCCAGTTTGATGCCGCAGCCACATTAATTGCGCAAAAAAAGTGGACTGCAGCGGCGAGCAGTTTGGAAGATTTTCGTACTCGGTACCCAAAACATCCTTTGCAAGCAAAAGTGGGCGATATGCTAGCCGTGACTTATTTGGAAAAGGAACAGTGGGCGGATGCGGCGCAGGAATTTGAACGTATTGCGGCGAATAACAAAGACCCGAAATTAGCGCGGGATGTTTTGTGGCAAGCGGCAGAGTTATATGAAAAAGCGGGTGCGCGCGCTGCCGCAACCAAAGCTTACGAGCGATACCTCAGTCAGAATGCGAGCTCTTTAGAGTACTCGCTAGAGGCGCGCGCGCGTTTGGCGAAGCTGGCGTGGGAAGAGGGAAATACGGCACGTGAATTGATGCTGACCAAGGAAATCTTCGTTGCCGATCAAAATGGTGGCGCAGCGCGTACTGCCCGCACTCGTTTTCTTGCAGCAAACGCGGCCTTAACTTTGGCCGAACCTGTAGCGGATGCGTACCGCAAAGTGGTGCTGAATGAACCTTTGCAAAAGCAATTGAAACTGAAGAAGAGCAAGATGGAAGAAGCCCTAAAAGCGTACTCCGTTGCGACAGATTTTGGTGTTGCAGAAGTAACCACGGCAGCAACATATCGTATCGCAACAATTTATAGGGATTTCGGAAAAGCCTTAATGGCGTCTGAGCGACCCAAGAAATTGAAAAAAGTGGAACGCGAGCAGTACGACGTGCTGTTAGAAGAACAAGCCTTTCCATTCGAAGAAAAAGCGATCGAACTACACGAGCTTAATGTACAAAGAACTTCGCAAGGCCTTTACGACACCTGGATAAAAAATAGTTTCAATGCCTTGCGTGAGCTTAAGCCTATACGTTATGGCAAAGCGGAGAGGATAGAGGGAGGCACTGATGCGATTCGATAAGGCACGCCAAAGAAGGCAACTACCTCTCAACACATTTCTCATCGTGGGTCTCGCCACAGTGCTTGCCTCGGGTTGTGTGAGCCTAGGCTTAGAAAAAGGCCCAACAGAAGCGAGCAAAGAAGTCGAGCCGAAAGCGAGTAGCACTGCGCCCACAGCAGCAAAGGCTTCCGCTGCACCCCCCGCCGAGGCGCCACCCAAGCTTGAGAAAGTAATCAGCGTTGAGTTACAACAGCAATTTTCAAAAGCCGTTAGTGCGATGAAAGCGGGCCGCACAGAGGAGGCACAACGTGGTTTTTTGCAGGTCGCCCAAACGGACCCAGAGTTAAGCGGGCCGCATGTCAATCTTGGTGCCATTCATTTAGCCAATAACAAGCTGCCAGAGGCGATGAAGGAACTGGAGAAGGCCACACAATTGAATCCGAAGCAGGCGACCGCTTTCAACTTGCTTGGTGTGGCGTATCGACAATTAGGGCAATTTGAAAAAGCACGCACGGCCTATGAGAACGCGATTGCATTAGATCCTAACTATGCCAACGCGACTTTAAACTTAGGTATCTTGAACGACTTGTTTCTTAACGATGCTACCCGGGCGACCGAGCTGTACACCCGCTACCTTGCATTGACACCAGCTGGTGACGCGGTTGTCAGTAAATGGTTGGCTGAAATTAAAAGCCGCAAATCGGTGACGACTAAAGCTGCCGTCAAGGAGAAAACATGAGACCACTGCTGATCCAACGAAAAGGGAAGCACATCGAAATTGGCATCGTTTTCGTCTTAAGCTGTTTGTGCGCAAATATGAGTTACGCGCAAGATCGGGCGGATATTGATAAAACAAAAATCATCGGTAATCGCGAATTGCCCAAAGTGCTCTATATCGTGCCATGGAAAAAACCTGTTCCAGGTGATCTCGCGGGGCGTCCTTTAGTGAGTGTCTTGGACGAAGCACTTAGCCCTATTGATAGGGATGTCTTCCAAAGGCAAGTGAATTATGAAGTGCAAACCCGTTCAACCGATGCAAAAAAAACTGAAGTACCCGTGGCACCTATCCCAGCAGCAAAAAAATAATCGTCGACTTTTTTTATTTAATTATTTGTTCTTAACACCGGAGTTTTAAGCTATGGAATCCCTCAATTTAGCCATCAAATTTTTCAGAGATTGCGGCCTGTTCATTTATCCCAGCCTATTCATTATGGCTATGGGCTTGACCATCGCCATTGAGCGGCTGATTTTTTTGAGCAAAGCACGCAATCAAAACCGCGCAGTGTGGGCGCAAGTTTTGCCGTTATTACAGAAGGGTCGTTTTAAGGAGGTCACGGAGCTGACAGCGAACTCAGATGCGGCGGTGGGCAAAATCGTTAATTACGGACTAATTCGTATGATGAGCCCAAGCCGACGCGAAGACCTCGACGCAGCGATGGAAGAAGGCATGATGGAAATTGTGCCGCGTTTAGAAAAGCGTACGCATTACATCGCGACGTTTGCAAACGTGATCACGTTGGTGGGATTGTTAGGCACGATTATTGGTTTGATCAAAGGATTTACGGCGGTAGCTCAAGTCAATCCCGCCGAGAAAGCAGAATTACTCTCGGCCAGTATTTCCATCGCCATGAATAACACGGCGTTCGCGTTGATGGTAGCGATTCCCTTTTTGCTGGTACACGCGTTCTTACAAGCCAAAACAGGTGAAATAGTGGATGGCTTAGAGGCAGCGAAGATGAGTTTTCTGAATTTGGTACAAAGAATTCGCGCAGAGCAAACCGCCGCATCTGGCAACAAGCCACAGTGAAATTATGAAACATCGACGCTTGCGCAAAGAAGCAGCGCACCTTGAAATCACCGCCTTCATTAATTTGATCGTTGTGTTGGTGCCCTTTCTTTTATCGACGGCTGTGTTTACGCGCTTAACCGTCATCGATCTTTCATTGCCCGCACAGTCTTCGTCAGCATTGGAGCAGTTGAAAGTGGATAACTTGCAGTTAGAAATCGTGGTTCGAGCAGAAGCGCTTGAGGTAGGTGATCGTCTCGGTGGTTTGATTCAACGTATCCCTGCCACTGAAAAAGGCTTGGATCTACCTAGCTTGGCAGCGCTAGTTCAGCAGCTCAAAACACGCTTTCCTGACCAGCTAGACGCATCCATTTTGGCGGAGCCCGAAACTTCGTATGACGTGATTGTGCAAGTGATGGATGTCGTGCGCTCTGGCCATATGGCACAAGGCAACAAGGTGGTGAAAACCGAGTTATTTCCTAATATTTCCATCGGCGATGCGCCGATTCGAACCCGCTAGAGCACAAAGAGCATAACCAACATGGCACTCACTCCTCGCCAACGACGCGCCGAAAGGCGAAATCGAAACCAAACCATGGTCGATATGAACTTGGTTTCGTTAATCGACGTTTTTACGATTTTGATTTTCTTTTTACTTTCCAATTCAGGTGGTGTGGAAACCCTCCCGAGTCACAAAGCCGTGTTACTGCCAGAATCGATAGCCGAAACCAGTCCGCGTGAGACAGTTGTGGTGATTGTCAGCGCGAGTGAAATTTTGGTTGAAGGCCGCAAAGTTGCTGAAGTGGCGGATGCGCTAGCAACGGCTGGTGATGTGATTGCCCCTCTCAAAGCCGAGCTAGAGTTACTGCAGGCAGATCGCCAAGTGATTCGTAAAGAAAATGAAGCATTGAGCAAGCGGCTGACAATTATGGGTGATAAACAAATTCCCTATCGCCTGTTGCGAAAAATTATGGTCACGAGTGCGCAAGCAAATTTTAGTGATGTCTCGTTTGCCGTTCGTCAAAGGATAGAGCCATGAGTACAGCCATGATGGTGTCATTCCGCGCCCCGAACTTGCCCTGGGCGATCTCGCTGGAAGATGAGCAACGTTTTCGCCGCGTGTTACGCGACGTACTGATTATTTGCGTCTTGTTTTGCTTAATGGTTTGGTTAATGCCGGTGGTCATACCTGAGCGCAGCAAGGTACAGGACTTGCCGCCGCGCTTAGCGACGTTGATTCTTGAAAACGCGAAAACGCCTCCTGTTGAAAGACTCAAAGCTGATGCAGCAAAAAAAGCGCCAGAAGTAAAACCTGATCCTAAAACTGATACACGTCGTGTTGAAGGAAAACCAAAGGTCGCTTTAAACAAGGAAGCCTTGGTACCAGAAGCACGTGTGCCGTTGCCAAATAAACCTCCCGGTGAGATCGATGCCGCAAGGCGTAAGGCGGCCGGCGTGGGCCTTTTAGCGATGTCGAATGATCTTGCGCAGTTACATGGCGCGCCTCTCGCCGTGCAAATCGCGCCCGTGAAACCAGGCAAAGGCGTTGGCACCGGCGAAGGTGTCGGTGTTGGTGCTGGTAACGAAGCGGGTGTGCCAGTGCGCGCTTTGATTACCTCTAATGCCACGGGTGGTAGTGGCGGGATTAACACGGCGGGCTACAGTAAAAATACGGGTGGCGGCGGCTTAGCCGGTCGCTCAACGACCTTAGTCGAAGGTGTAGTTGGCGGCGGCGGTGGTGGCGGTGCGGGCGGCGGTGGTGCGCGTGGACTCGGTGACGGCAGCGGCAGTGGAGCGGGTGGGAGCGGCCTCAACCAGAAAACTGCTGGCGGACAATTACAAAAAGGTGGCAGCGGCAAGGCTTCTCGTTCGATTGAAGAGATTAAACTGGTATTTGAGCGTAATAAAGGCGCGATTTATGCGATTTACAACCGTGCTTTGCGAGAAGAACCAGGTTTGCAAGGAAAGATCGTGCTTGAGCTTAAAATCGCGCCGGCAGGCAACGTGGTTGATTGCCGTATCATTTCAAGTGAACTGAAGGCGCCAGAACTGGAAGCCAAGTTATTGGCGCGGATTCGTCAATTTGATTTTGGCGCAAAAGATGTCGATCAAATCATTGTGACATGGCCAGTTGATTTTCTTCCGTCTTGATTTCTTTTAGGAAATTTTTAGAGAAAAAAAAGCCCGCAGAGTGTGCGGGCTGAAATCCAAACCTTAGGAGGTTTTGGAGGAGACGAGTTAACTATAGTGCATTGCAGCATAAATGCAAAGAATATTTTCAGAATAGCGGTTATTCCATATTCGTATAACAAAGATGTTGCTTTGAGACAACAACGATTTTTATTGTTACATCATTTTCGATGCGCAGCGCTGAAAATTTCCCCTGCAAGATCAGTAGTCAAATCTCAATTTGCCCGAGCCTAAGTCAAGCTTCTACCGTCTGTTACCTTCACAGAAAGAGACACCGATCGGAAATTTTCAACAATTTCTCAATAAATCCGCATTGTTTATCAGTTTTCGATTTAATTCTTTCTTAAATGGCATGTTCGCCGACTCTATCGACTAACTCTTGAAGCAATTTTTTATCTGAAAGAAAAAAACGAGCAAAAAAAAGCCCGCGAAGTTCGCGGGCTGAAGTCCAAACCTTTTGAGGTGTTGGAGGAGACAGGAGTTACTTTATCGCGTTGCAGCATTGTTGAAAAGCATCAAATACATATATCAGTCATCAAAAAAACATATATCTGGTGACCTTCAATTTGCATTTAAATGGCAAGCCGAAAAGTGCTTTGCTGCAACCTCACGTAATTCTGGTACCTCGCTTGTGCAGCGCGGCATCGCGTGCGGACAGCGCGGATGGAAGTGACATCCAGTGGGCGGGTTCAAGGGAGAGGGAATTTCTCCTTTGATTGCCAAAAACTGTGTTTTCCTCACTTCAAGCGTGGGTGCCGAGCTTAATAGCGCTTGTGTGTAAGGGTGATTGGCACGTTGAAAGATGTCCTGAACTGCCGCGGTTTCCACCACACGCCCCAAATACATGATCACGACTCGGTCAGCTAAATGACGCACAACGCCTAGGTCATGGCTGATGAAGAGGTAAGTCAAACCCAATTGTTCACGCAACTGTATGAATAAGTTCAGCACTTGCGCCTGTATCGATACATCTAACGCGGCAATGGCTTCGTCGCAGACCAACAACTCTGGCTTGACTGCGAGCGCACGCGCGATGCCCACGCGTGCTCGCTGACCGCCTGAAAATTGATGGGGAAAGCGCTTCTGCATGCTCGCGTCCAAGCCAACGCGTTGAAGTAGTTCGCACACATAATCGCTTTGATCTTTGGCCGCGACAAGTTCGTGTACCACAGGTGCCTCGCCGATGATATCAAGGACACGCATGCGTGGATTAAGCGATGCATACGGATCTTGAAAGATCATTTGTATTGCCAAGCGAATTTTGTTCCGTTCTTGTTCGCTCATTGCGGCGATGTTTTGTTGCTTCCACCAACGTGATCCCGCACTGAGTTCATGTAAGCCCGCTGCCATGCGACCTAGTGTAGATTTGCCGCAGCCAGACTCGCCAACCAGTCCCAGAATCTCTCCTGCCTGTAACGTGAGCGTGACTTTGTCGACAGCGTGCGTCACTTGATCATTTACATTCGCGCCAAACAATCTAGCGAGCTTGCCAGCAAAATCAATGGGCTTTACAAATCGCTTGCTTGCCTCGCGCAATTCCAGCATGGGCGCCGGGTTTGTTCCTTCGAGTTCGGTATTCACAACGCAACCCTCAAATCGTCCGTCGATGCCATAGTTCGTTCATCGCTGGCGGTGTCAACAAGCGGATGGAAGCAGCGATAGCTTCGTGTGCCGCCATCTTCTCTGCGTAGCGACAACACGGGCGGCGAATCACACATCGCAGAAGCATGTTGGCAGCGATTGTAAAAAGCGCATCCAACAGGGAGATTGATCAGTGATGGTGTCATGCCAGGAATTTGCGCTAGCATTTTTCCATGGGCGTTGCGCGACGGCGCTGATGCGATTAAGCCCGCTGTGTACGGATGCAAGGGGCGCTCCAAAACTTGCGCGACGGTGCCGCTTTCAACGACGCTTCCCGCATACATGACACTGAGCGTGTCAGCGAGGCCAGCGACCACGGAGAGGTCATGGGTTATCCAAATCAGCGCGGTGTTTTGTTCTTTGCAAATTTTTTGCATCTCAAACAAAATCTGCCCCTGAATTGTGACGTCGAGTGCTGTCGTTGGCTCATCGCAAATGATGAGCTCCGGCTTATTTAACAAAGCAATGGCTATCGCGACACGTTGCCGCATTCCACCAGAAAACTGGTGTGGGTAAGCCTGCAAGCGTTCATCGGGCGAAGGGATGCCGACTCGCCCCAAAGCCTCGCGTGCCATGTCTCTGGCAGTCTGCGCACTAAGCTTTTGATGGGCGTGAATCGCTTCAAGCATTTGCGTATCAATCCGCAACACTGGGTTGAGCGTCATCATAGGATCTTGGAAAATCATGGCAATGCGGTTGCCACGAATGGATCGCATTTCTGGCTCGCTTAGCCGACACAAGTCCTGTCCCTTAAACAAAATTCTCCCACCACTAATGCGACCGGGTTTTTCGATCAAGCCCATGATGGAATAACCCGTAATGGATTTTCCTGAACCAGATTCACCTACCAAGCCCATGATCTGTCCGGCTTCGATCTCGAACGACACGCGATTGACCGCCTTCACGACTCCCGCGCGGGTGGTAAATTCAGTGCAAAGTTCTTCAATTTTTAGTGTACTCACTGCTTCATCACTCAGGTTTTGTTGAGCTTCGGATTATGTTGTTTGCAAACGAGGGTTGAGCACATCACGTAGTTGGTCAGCGACCAAGTTGATTGAAACCACGGTCAGTAGCAGCGCGATGCCAGGGAAAAAACTAATCCAATATTTGCCAGATAAGAGGTATTGGAAACCGTTCGCAATAAGTAGACCCAAAGATGGCTCCGTGATTGGCAAGCCCAAGCCCAGAAAAGACAAGGTCGCTTCTAAAGAAATCGCCGATGCGATTTGTAATGCCGCGATGACGATCAATGGCGGAAGGCAATTTGGCAACAAATGCCGCAGCATTATTCGGCGCGGCGATAAGCCTAGTCCTATTGCTGCTTCAATGTATTCTTTGCGCCTTTCAACCAAGGCGGCACTGCGTGCTGTGCGAGCGTAGTGAGCCCATTGCACGGCTACTAAAGCCACAATGATCTTTCCCACACCTTGCCCCAACAAAGCAAGCAAAATCATCGCAATCAAAATCGCGGGAAACGACAATTGGATGTCGGCAATGCGCATGATAAGTGACTCAATTCTTCCGCCAAGATAGCCGGCAATTAAACCCAAGCTGAGCCCTATGATCAGTGCGATGACCGTGCTACTGACGCCCACCATAAGCGAGATGCGCAAGCCATAAAAAATGGCAGAAAGCATGTCACGTCCTTGTTCATCCGTTCCCATGATGAATTTGAGTTTGCCATCAGCAGAGACGCTGCCCGGTGCCATGCGCGAATCCAACACATCTAAAGACGCCATATCGTAAGGATTTTGCGGTGAAATGATTGGTGCAAAAAGGGCTATCACGAGCAAAAGGAGTAAAACAAGCAATCCTAGACCGGCAACTCTACTGGCAAAAAAATTTGCCAAAAACCTTTGCCATGGTGATTTCTCGACGGGATTGATTTTCATCGTATTTGTTTGGGTTGCTTGCATAATGCGTAAATGTGGCTGAAGACTTATGCCGCTTGTTCAGACAAACGAATGCGAGGATCAAGCATTGAGTATGCAATATCGACAAATAAATTAATCAAAATAAACAAGCTAACGATCAACATCAAATAAGCCACGATAACCGGCCTATCCAATACGCGAATGGAATCGATAATGAGTTTTCCCATGCCAGGCCAAGCAAACACGGTTTCTGTCACGATGGCGAACGCAATAATGGAACCAAACTGCAAAGCGATGACGGTGACGATGGGGATCAGAATGTTCTTCAACACATGCACACCAATGATACGGGTGTTGCTTAATCCCTTTGCACGGGCAAAGCGCACATAATCTTGCAGCAGTGCCTCGCGCGCGCCTGAGCGGGTTAGGCGAATGACCAAAGCAACATTAAACAAGGCGAGATTAATCGCAGGTAGCAGTAAATGGCGCACACCATCCAGTGTCAGAAA
>CAYPNW010000044.1:0-14432 GCA_964411965.1 uncultured Burkholderiaceae bacterium | reverse complement strand
TATTGCAAGCAAAAAGCGCAACAAAAAGACACCGAAGGTCGCGCCTGTGGTGGCACAATACCCAGACTTTTATTTTGAGGCTGACTATGGATTTTCATGACAACATCATTGCTGGTGGCGGCATTTCTGGGCTGTATTGTGCTTGGCGTTTGGCCGAAGCGGGGCAACGGGTGTTGGTGATTGAAGCATCGTCTGATCGCTGGGGTGGACGTATTGAAACGGAAGAAATGGATGGCTTTATTGCTGAATATGGCCCCATGCGTTTTGAGCCAACGCTGCAACCTCGGTTTCACCAACTTTGCCGCGATCTGGGCGTGCAGTTGATTGATTTTAGCGGCCCAGCTGGCGAAGAAGTCAATGCGCCGAATTATGATTTGCCGCCGGAAGAAATGGGCTTGAATTCTTTGCAGTTATTACAGCGCGGCATTATGTTGGTGATGGGGCGCGCGCCCGATGACCAAGCTTGGATCGATTCGCTCACTGAGCAAGATTACCAACGCATGCGCAAACATGCACAACTCAATGGACAGCCGCTGTGGAGCATCGGCTTTTGGAACGCCTTATCGGCGCAAGGGGTTTTAAGCCATTTAGCGCTGACAAAATTGCGTGATACGGGCACGTTTTATCACATGATTCCGGAAAACTTGAACGCGGTCGAGTGGATCATTTGGTGGTTACGTGCGTTGAAAACTGTAGGGCAGCAGTTGGCGAGTGTGGCTGGTGGTACCGCTAAGTTAACCGAAGGTTTATTGGCAAAGTTACGCGAAAATCCGAATGTAACGATGGCTGGCGGACACAGCCTACAAGGCTTTAAACAAGTCGCTTTAGGGCAAGCACGTTTAGAACTAGAACTACTTACAAAAAACGGCAAACTGAACCTACAAACCGATAGACTTATTCTTGCCCTACCCCGCTTACCATTGGTAAAGCTGAGCCAAAGTCTGCCAGAACACGTCGCCTCACAATTAGAAACTGTGAACGGCTTTCCGATGCTAAAAGTATTTTTTGTTACGAACAATCCATGGTGGGATTATGCGCAACGGCCGCAACAATATGCGAACTGCTTACCTACCCGCGAAATTCATTATTTTCGCCGCCCAGAGAATAATGACCCGGATGGTCATGGCATGGTTTTGCTTTACATGGACCGCCCTTCGACAGAATTTTGGAAGCACTATTTAATGGAACCTGAAAAACACGATCGCGCCGAGATTGATCAGAACGCAAAAATCGTGGAGACATTTTCTCTATTTGTAGCGCGTGATGTAAAGCGCTTGATCGATTCTAAGCGCTCAGGTTTAAAGCTCACGGAGAAAGCAGAATTGATGTTTAAAGAGGAGTCCTTAGACCAAGCCCGCGACCACATCAAGGAATCGATTTTGACGTATGGCATACGTGACTGGGCGCGCGCACCTTATGGCGCGGCGAACCATGGCTGGCAGCCAGGGGTGCGCTCATGGAAGGTAATGGATGTATTCAAAGCCTTTGATTTTGGTAGTGGAGCGAAAAATATCCACATCGTCGGCGAGGCTTATTCAGACTACCAAGGATTTGTGGAAGGTGCATTGAACACGTCGGAGCTGGCACTGGGCAGCATATTTGCGACGCAAAAGACTCGCTAATTCAATACTTCGCTACGTTGGTGCGACTTAGGTTAGAGCGCATGAACTCACTTGTGCATCAAGTTTTATCTACGTAAGGTGCGCGCAGAAAAAACTGTTTTCGTTTGGCTGTGTGTCGAGTGTGTGTTGGCACCCAACCCCGTTTGGCGGTCTACTGCTTCATCATAATCTTACGCACAACGTCATTAAATGCCGTGACCATATCGGGGTCAAATTGTATGCTGGCGTTGGCGTTGATTTCTGAGATGGCGTTGAGCAGACTCTTTTTAAAGGTTCGATCTGAACGCTCGTTGGTAATCGAACAAAACGTGTCGATAATAGAGAGCATGCGTCCCCCTGCATGGATCTGTTGCCCCGCTAACCCATTCGGATAACCAGAGCCATCAAATCTTTCATGGTGATCTAGAACCATACGCGCTGCTTCATTCCAGTTCCCAAAGCGCAAAAGCAACTGACTTCCAGTGACCACATGTTCTTGAATTTTGCTCTTTTCTTCCCGCGATAAGGAACCTTCTTTATTGAAAATATTGTGTGGAATAAAACTCATGCCAACATCGTGCATCAAGGCAGCGGCACGCAATTGATCAACATTAAGTGGCAGGCCTAGGGCTTCGTTAAGTTGTTCAGCGAGTTGCACAACTTGATCGCTACGGTTTTTACGGTAGATACTGAGATTGTCGATATGCATGGAAAGCTTGCGCATCAACTCCATATCATTTGGTAGCTCGAGTTGTACTTTTGGCCCTTTAGGCGCAGCACTTTTTTGTGTAACTTTGCCTTCAAACAGCATGATGGCATCACGAAATTGCTGCACTCTGTCGCCATCGGCACTTTGTTTTTGTAGCGATGCGCAGATATCGGTCAGTCTTTGGCGCCGCACTTCACTCGTGTGACCATTCGCGATTAAATCGGTCAATAGATCCTGCACTTCATCTATCGCCAACAGCAGAAATTCGCCCATCCCGCGAAAGTAAATATCCTGATTGGAGCGCACGCGCGCCACGATTTCTTCAACGTGGTGCAGCAGTTGGGAAAAAGGCGCTAAGCCGACCATTTGACAATTACCTTTGAGCGAATGCATGGCGCGGAACAGTTGATGGATAAATGGCTGCCCCCCACCGCTATTTAGCGAACGCACACAAAGCTCAGTTTCTTCACAACATTCGCGCATGCACCCAACAAAATCGTCTATGATGCCGCGTTCCATGGATAAGAATTCTGGGCACGTAAAAGTGGGGCTAGCTGAAGTCATTGGTGATTTCCTCGCATCATCGTTTCCGAAAAAAAATTATAGCGGTTTAATTTTATATTTGGCGATAATTCTTGTCGGGTTGGCAAAAGCGAAGGCTCGCTAACGCAAATGTGCCGAGAACGCAAAGCGGCGACTTTTCAGCGGTCGTCAAAAACAGCTCCCCTTGTTTGTATCTGTTTTTCTTCGGTTTTCCGTACAATGCTTTTTTCATCGACGAGATGTTTACTCAAAAAAAGCCCTGAAGCGACGTAAACTTCAGGGCTTTTTAATATTCGCCAAACTCCCAGATGGCCGCTTTACTTTTTGCGCATGGGCGGTAAATCAGTGCAAACGCCTTTGTACACCTCCGCGGCCATACCAATTGATTCGCCTAAGGTTGGATGTGGATGAATAGTCTTCCCTATATCGACACCATCTGCACCCATCTCAATGGCGAGTGCGATCTCGCCGATCATATCGCCCGCATGCGTACCAACAATGCCACCACCAACAATGCGCTTGGTTTCAGCATCGAACAGCAACTTGGTGAAGCCTTCATCGCGCCCATTGGCTACTGCGCGCCCCGATGCTGCCCAGGGGAAATGACCCTTCTCAAGCTTAATCCCGTTAGCCTTTGCCTCGTCTTCAGTTAGACCTACCCATGCCACTTCAGGGTCGGTATAGGCGACTGATGGAATCACGCTAGCATCAAAGTAGGCTTTTTCACCGGCTGCTGCCTCAGCGGCAACGTGAGCCTCGTGCACGGCTTTGTGCGCCAACATGGGCTGACCAACCAAATCACCAATAGCAAAAATATGCGGAACGTTGGTGCGCATTTGCTTATCGACTTCAATGAAGCCGCGTTCCGTAACCGTTACGCCGGCTTTATCTGCGGCAATTTTCTTGCCATTCGGGCTGCGCCCTACTGCCACCAAAACGAGGTCATAGACTTGCGGTGCTGGTGCCGTACCACCCGCTTCTGTCGCTTCAAAGCTGACTTTAATGCCCTCTTTCAAGGCTTCGACGGCGACGGTTTTGGTCTTCAACATAACACTGTCGAAGCGCTTTTCATTGAATTTCTGCCAGACTTTGACCATGTCGCGGTCTGCCCCCTGCATCAAACCATCCATCATTTCGACTACATCAATGCGTGCACCGAGTGTTGAATACACTGTGGCCATTTCTAAGCCAATAATGCCGCCGCCGATGACCAACATACGCTTCGGAATTTGGCGCAATTCAAGCGCACCCGTGCTGTCAACAATACGCGGGTCTTCAGGAACGAAGGGCAAATTCACCACGGACGAACCGGCCGCAATAATCGCCTGCTTAAACTGCACGACTTTTTTGCTACCGTCTGCAGCAGCGACTTCAAGATGAAACGGCGTGACAAACTGACCTGTGCCCTGCAACACATTGACTTTGCGAGCTTTGGCCATACCGGACAAGCCTGTAGTCATCTTCTTAATCACGCTTTCTTTGTAACCGCGCAATTTATCTACATCGATCGTTAGCTTAGCGAAGGTCACGCCATGCGCACTCATGCTCGCCGTTTCGTCGATGACTGCAGCCACATGCAATAAAGCTTTGGATGGAATACAACCAACATTCAAACAAACACCACCCAAGGTCGGGTAGCGCTCGACCAAGACCACATTCATGCCTAAATCTGCGGCACGAAACGCTGCTGAGTACCCGCCTGGGCCGGCACCTAACACCATCATGTCGCATTCGACATCAACCTTGCCCGTGTAATTGACGGAAGCAGCTGTGGCTGCTGCTGTTGCTGAAGCGCTTGCTGGCGCTGCCTTTGGCGGCACTGCAACACTTGGGGTAGCAGCCGGAGCGGGTGCTGGAGCTGCTGATGTGGCCGCTGGCGCAGACGCGCTTGCACCCGCACTCGCCGCTACGTCCAAAATGACCAACAAGCTGCCTTCGGCAACTTTATCGCCGACTTTCACCTTCAGTTCTTTGATCACACCTGCGTGGCTAGACGGAATTTCCATACTGGCTTTATCGGACTCAACAGTGATGAGAGATTGGTCAACTTTAATACTGTCGCCGACTTTCACCATCAGTTCGATTACTTCGACTTCTTTAAAATCACCGATATCTGGAACTTTAACTTCAATTGTGCTCATAGTGGACTCCGCTTACAGCATCGTTTTGCGCAAATCAGCCAACACATCGGCCAAGTATGCAGTGAATTTCGCGGCCATCGCACCATCAATTACCCGATGGTCATAGGACAGCGACAGCGGCAACATCAGACGCGGCACAAATTGTTTGCCGTCCCAAACTGGCTTCATGCTCGACTTCGACAAGCCCAAAATAGCCACTTCTGGCGCGTTGATAATCGGTGTAAAGGCTGTTCCACCAATGCCACCTAATGACGAAATTGTGAAGGTTGCGCCTTGCATGTCTGCCGGTTTCAATTTGCCATCGCGTGCTTGTGCTGACAATTCGCCCATTTCAAGCGCGATTTGCGATAAGGTTTTTTGGTCTGCATTTTTGATCACAGGCACGACCAAACCATTCGGCGTATCGGCTGCGAAACCAATGTTGTAATACTGCTTCAAAATCAAATTTTCACCAGTAGCATCGAGCGAGGCATTAAAGGCTTTAAATTTCTTCAGCGCAGCGACGCTGGCTTTAATCACGAACGCCAACATCGTCAACTTCACGCCAGACTTTGCCAAGGCTTCGTTGGATGATTTACGAAATTCTTCCAAGTCAGAGATATCCGCTTCGTCAAACTGCGTGACATGCGGAATCATCACCCAGTTCCGGTGAAGATTTGGGCCGCTCAGTTTCTTAATGCGTGATAAAGGCAGCAACTCGGTCGCACCAAACTTGCTGAAGTCCAGTGAGGGCCAAGGCAGCAAATTCATGCCGCCGCCCGTGTTCGCGACAGGCGCAGCAGCCGTGCTACTGCCTGCGATAATGCCCTTGACGAAATTCTGTACGTCTTCTTGTGTGATACGACCTTTTTGACCTGAACCGACAACCCGTGTTAAATCTACGCCAAGTTCGCGCGCAAATTTACGTACCGAAGGTGAAGCGTGGCCTTTGCCTGCGGGTGCAGTCGCCGCGTTGGTAGCAGGCGCTGCTGCAAGTGCGGGTGCTGGTGCGGGCGCTGGAGTAGGTGCTGCCACTGCCGGTGTTGGCGCCGGTGCAGCAGCAATAGCTGTCGGCGCTGGTGCCGCCGCCGCTGGCGCACTTGCTGCCGCTCCGCCTGCCGCATCAATCATCACCAACAAAGAGCCCTCGGCAACTTTATCGCCCACTTTGACTTTAATTTCAGTCACCACACCCGCATGACTTGACGGGATTTCCATGCTGGCTTTGTCCGACTCCACGGTGATCAAAGATTGGTCGACCTTAATCGTGTCGCCGACCTTAACCATCAACTCAATCACTTCCACTTCTTTGAAATCACCGATATCCGGGACTTTAATTTCCATTGCGCTCATGAACTTTGCTCCGTTTAGTTTGGTCTATTGCATTTGTTCGCGATGTTTTGCGGAGGCGTTTGAAAAAACGCCCCCGTCGAACCAATTTCGCTTACACCGTGACTGGATTAGGCTTATTTGTATCAATGCCATATTTGGTAATTGCTTGCGCGACCACCGAAGCAGAAATGGCACCCTCGTCAGCCAAGGATTTCAATGCTGCAATCGTGACAAAGTAACGGTTCACTTCAAAGAACTCACGCAATTTCGCGCGAGAATCAGAGCGCCCAAAACCATCGGTTCCCAAGACTTTGTAACTACGTCCTTTTGGTATGAAAGCACGAACTTGCTCTGCAAATGTGCGCATATAATCGGTTGAAACTACGATAGGACCAGTGGTTGCTCCCAAACATTGCGCAATATACGGTACGCGTGCCGGCTCGGTTGGATGCAACATACTCCACCGCTCTGCATCTTGTCCATCGCGCGCTAATAAGGTGAAAGACGGTGCTGACCATACATCGGCGGCGATACCCCAGTCACTAAACAGCAAGTCGGCCGCTGCAATGACCTCGCGCAAAATCGTGCCTGATCCCAACAGTTGTACACGGTGCTTGGTCTTTTCTGGCGACGTTTGCAATGGGTACAAGCCCTTCAGGATGCCCTCTTCCTGACCCGCTTTTAAACCAGGATGTGAGTAATTTTCGTTCATGATGGTGATGTAATAAAACACATCTTCTTGGTTGGTTACCATGCGGCGCAAACCGTCATGAATAATCACCGCCACTTCATGCGCAAACGTCGGGTCGTAAGGAATACAGTTCGGAATGGTCGATGCCAACACATGGCTATGGCCATCTTCATGCTGCAAACCCTCGCCATTCAATGTCGTACGCCCAGCCGTACCACCCATCAAGAAGCCGCGTGAGCGCATGTCTGCCGCCGCCCACGCCAAATCACCAATGCGCTGCAAACCGAACATGGAATAGTAGGTGTAGAACGGGATCATTACGCGGTTGTTCGTGGAGTACGAAGTCGCTGCAGCAATCCATGAGCTCATGCCGCCCGCTTCATTAATTCCTTCTTGCAAAATCTGCCCGGCTTTGTCTTCGCGGTAATACATCACTTGGTCTTTATCGACCGGCTCGTATAACTGCCCGACTTGGCTAAAGATACCGATCTGGCGGAACAAACCTTCCATCCCAAACGTACGCGATTCGTCCACCATGATGGGCACCACGCGCTGCCCCAAACTGGCGTCACGCAACAAGGCGGTAAGCACACGCACGTAAGCTGCAGTCGTAGAAATTTCACGACCTTCTGCGGTGGGTTCCAACATGGCTTGAAATGCGGACAGTGGCGGCACAACTAGAGCCTCGTCCGCTTTTTCACGCCGTTGTGGCAAATACCCACCCAGCGCAGCACGGCGCTCTTGCAAGTATTTCATTTCCGGTGTGTCATCGGCTGGTTTGAAGAAAGGAATGCTCGGCAATTGTTCGTCGGAAATCGGCAATTGGAAGCGATCGCGCAAGGCTTTGATCGCCTCGTCATCGAGCTTTTTGGTATTGTGCGCAGTATTGCGTGCCTCGCCCGATTTACCAAATCCAAAGCCCTTCACGCTCTTGACCAACAACACCGTCGGTTGGCCTTTGTGCTCTTGTGCAACTTTAAATGCGGCATAAATTTTGTGCGGATCATGCCCGCCACGCGTCAAGCGCCAGATATCGTCATCCGACATCTTGCTGACCATTTCCAAGAGCTTTGGATGCTTGCCAAAGAAATTCGCTCTGACATATGCACCGTCCTTGGCTTTGTAGTTTTGATATTCACCATCAACGGTTTCCATCATCACTTTTTGCAAGATGCCTTCTTTATCTTTGGCCAGTAACTCATCCCAACCACTGCCCCAAATCACTTTCACGACATTCCAACCAGCGCCACGGAAATCGGATTCCAGTTCCTGAATGATCTTGCCGTTACCGCGCACAGGTCCATCTAAGCGCTGCAAATTGCAGTTCACCACGATGACTAAATTGTCGAGCTGTTCACGTCCGGCCATGCCGATGGCGCCCATGGATTCTGGCTCGTCCATCTCGCCATCGCCACAAAACGCCCACACTTTGCGTTTTTCTGTATCGGCAATACTACGTGCGTGCAAATACTTTAAAAAACGTGCTTGGTAAATCGCCATTAATGGGCCTAAACCCATCGAAACCGTGGGGAACTGCCAAAACGCCGGCATGAGCTTTGGGTGCGGATAAGACGACAAACCCTTACCATCGACTTCACGGCGGAAATGCAACAACTGATCTTCCGTCAAACGCCCTTCAAGGAAAGCGCGCGCATAAATACCTGGCGAGGAATGCCCTTGGATATACAGTAAATCACCACCGTGGTCTTCTGTTGGCGCGTGCCAAAAGTGGTTAAAACCAATACCCAGCATATTTGCCAAGGAGGCAAAACTAGATAAGTGTCCGCCTAAATCGCCATCAAAACGGTTGGCTTTCACTACCATTGCCATGGCGTTCCAACGCATGTAAGAGCGCAAACGTTCTTCAATTTCGAGGTTACCGGGACAATGTTGCCCCTCATCGGCACAGATCGTATTGACGTAAGCAGTATTGCTTGAAAACGGAATTTTCGCACCGCGCCGACGCGCTAAATCAGTCAGCCGCTCCATCAAATAATGGGCGCGCTCTGGTCCTTCGTTATCAATCACAGACTCCAGTGCATCGAGCCATTCTTGCGTTTCAACTACATCGGGATCATTCGCTGCTTGTGCTAACACTTGGTCTATCTGGGGTGACATTCAGGTCTCCTAATTATTTGAAATCGTCAACAACGCACTTGAACTGTTACAAAAACCACCACACGGCGCCTACTTTTCTCAACAACAAAACACAGAATTACAAACGTTTGCGGGCACGCCTTGTTGATTGAAAACACGTGTTCCTCAAGAAAATAAAGCTTGTAATTTTTTAGTGCAAGCATTCTAACAGGAGTTTTTTTCAATTTCAAATAGCGATATATGATTTCATATTATGAAATTTTGTTTGCGATGCAATATTTTTTAACCATAGAATCAGAATCACTTTTACAGTCGTCATTTCAAGCAAGTTGCACCGCAACAAATCAAAATTGCCATGCGCGCTTTGACTAGTCACAACGCGACAGAAAAACCGCTTGCCTACCAATTTCACCCACAACTTGCCGTTTATTGAGTCGTGACAATCTGAGAGAAAAAATAAATACTCTCACTGGTATATTTTTATTGTGCTTACAAATAAAGCGCTATAACCACTAAAAATACATATACTCCATAAAAAATGGAAATTCCTATCAAAAATCGACGCAACTAAAAATTTATTTTGAAGAAACAAAAAAATATTCTGACGCGCCAACCCATGTTCGAGGTGAAATGCTCACCTATAATCCTTGGTTTGGTGTGCTCCACACCCGTTTCCCTTTAATTCGCCAAAATCAAAGTCCCATGACAGCAAAACTCATTAGTGGTATCGAACTCTCGCAAACCCTGCGCTCCGATGTAATGCAACGTGCCGCCAAGCTCAGCGCAGCAGGAAATCAACCGGGCCTAGCAGTGATTTTGGTGGGAGAAAATCCCGCGTCCCAGGTGTATGTGCGAAACAAAGTTAAAGCCTGTGAGGATTGCGGTTTTTATTCACTGTTAGAGAAATATTCTGCTGAATTAAGTGAAGTTGAATTACTTGCCCATATTGATCGCTTAAATCGCGACCCTAAAATTCACGGCATTTTGGTGCAATTACCTTTGCCCGCGCACATCGATGCCAACAAAGTCATTGAAGCTATTGCCGCCGACAAAGATGTTGATGGCTTTCATATCAGCAATGCAGGCCTGCTAATGACGGGGCAACCCCTTTTTCGCCCCTGCACGCCCTACGGTGTAATGAAGATGTTGGAATCCATCAACTACCCCGTGCGCGGCGCAAACGCTGTGGTAGTGGGCGCGTCGAATATTGTCGGCAAACCGCAAGCCATGCTGCTCTTGCAAGCGGGCGCCACCGTCACCATTTGTAACTCGAAGACACGTGACTTAGCCAGCCATACGCGCAATGCCGATATCTTGGTAGTGGCAACTGGCAAGCGCAACATCGTGACCGGCGACATGGTGAAGCCCGGCGCCGTGGTGCTGGACGTGGGAATGAACCGTGATGACCAAGGAAAACTTTGTGGCGACGTCGAATTTGCTAGCGCACGTGAGGTGGCTGGTTTTATTACTCCAGTGCCCGGTGGTGTTGGTCCTATGACGATCACCATGTTATTAGTCAATACGATTGAGGCTGCAGAACGCAAGGCAAGCGCCATAAAAGGCTGAAACACAAGGGCGCAATCAACATTCGTTTGCGTCGCATGAAAGAAAAACGTTTCCTCTAACACGTGAAGTAACCATTAAACAAACAACTAGGCAACCCAATTCGCAATGTTAAATACTGAACAAAACCCACTTCTTGACTTTACCGGCTTGCCCAGATTCTCGGATATCAAACCGGAGCATGTTGCGCCAGCAATCGACTTTCTATTGCATGAAGCCCGTGCTGTGATCGAAGAACTAGAAAATCACACACAGCCCGTGAGTTGGAACAATTTCGTCGAACCCTTAGAAGACACAACAGAGAAACTCGCGCGTGCTTGGGGTATTGTCGGGCATTTAAACGCGGTGGTCGATACGCCAGAATTACGGGCTGCCTACAATGACAATCAAGGAAAATTAACCGAGTTTTGGACGGCATTAGGGCAAAACCTCGCCTTGTATCAGCAGTATAAGCGACTGCATGCGGGCAGTGAATACGGACAAATGTCGGCTGCGCGCCAAAAAATTATTCAAAACGCGTTACGCGATTTCAAATTAGGTGGCGCTGAACTAGATGCTGAAAAAAAGGCACGTTATGCAGAAATTCAAGACGAGATCTCGGAATTGACCACCAAGTTTTCCGAGAACGTACTGGATGCCACGAATCATTATGAGTTGCTTGTCAACAAAGTCGATGATCTCAAAGGACTGCCTGACGACGTCTTACAAAGCGCAAAAAGCATTGCAGAAAAAGACGGCAAGTCGGGCTATAAGTTCACACTGCATTTTCCGTCCTATTTTCCTATGCTCCAGTATGCAGAAAATCGCCAATTGCGGGAGACCATTTATCGTGCCAACGCGACCAAAGCTTCAGAGCTAGGGTCCAAGCCAGAATGGGACAATAGCGAGCTGATTCATTCGATTCTGCGCCTGCGTAAAGAAGAAGCGACACTGTTGGGTTATCAAAATTTCGCCGAGGTTTCCTTAGTCAGCAAAATGGCAGAATCACCGCAACAAGTGAGCCAATTCCTAAGAGAACTTGCGACACGCGCACGGCCATTCGCGGAGAACGACTTGGCGCAATTGCGCGACTTTGCACGTGAGGAACTCGGCATTGACGACATGCAAGCGTGGGACACCACATATGCATCCGAAAAGTTGCGTGAGAAGCGCTATGCGTTTTCCGAACAAGAGTTAAAACAGTATTTTCCTGAACATAAAGTGATCGCAGGCTTATTTCGCGTTATACGCAGCCTTTTTGATGTTGAGATCAGTGTCGAGCAAGCAGAAACATGGCATCCTGATGTGCAGTTTTATCGGATAACACGCGAGGGAAAACTCATCGGGCAATTCTATCTCGACCTGTACGCCCGCAACGGCAAACGCGGTGGTGCTTGGATGGACGATGCGCGCAGCCGCAGGCGAACGGCAGAGGGCATACAAACGCCCGTTGCCTACCTGACCTGCAATTTCAACGAGCCCATCATTGTTGATGGCGTCAAAAAGCCAGCGACTTTTAGCCACGATGAAGTCATCACGATTTTTCACGAATTTGGCCACGGCTTGCATCATTTGCTCACCCAAGTCGACGACCTTTCCGTTTCCGGTATTTCTGGCGTTGAATGGGACGCCGTTGAACTCCCGTCGCAATTCATGGAAAACTTTTGCTGGGAGTGGGACGTTCTACAACACATGACAGCCCACGTTGAAACAGGCGAAAGTTTGCCACGACCCTTGTTTGACAAAATGATAGCGGCGAAGAACTTCCAATCAGGCTTACAAACCTTGCGGCAAATCGAGTTTTCCTTATTCGACATGCGCTTGCATGACAATCTTGACATCGATGCGCCGAACATCGTGCAAACGGTCTTGGACCAGGTCAGAGACGAAGTAGCCGTGCTGGTGCCGCCCCCATTCAACCGCTTCCAACACTCGTTCGGCCATATCTTCTCGGGTGGCTATGCAGCGGGGTACTTTAGCTATAAATGGGCAGAAGTGCTTTCTGCCGATGCGTATGCTGCGTTTGAAGAAGCAATGGCAAGCGAAGGGAGTACACTATCGCGACGTATCGGTGAGAAATTTCAGCGCGAGATTTTGGAGGTAGGCGGGTCCCGCCCGGCGCTTGCGTCGTTCACGGCTTTTCGCGGGCGCGAACCGAAAATCGATGCACTACTTCGGCACCATGGCATGGCAGCTTGAATAAACGAACTTAAGGACATGAAACAATGAAACAGATTGCTTTAAAAGTCGCCGTTCAACGTTTTGGTTTAGTCGGATTAACCATGGCGGTATGTCTGTTTGGACAAACAGCGCAAGCACAATTGTATAAATGGGTTGGCCCTGACGGCAAAGTAACGTACAGCGATACACCTCCGCCTGCAGGCGCCAAGCAATTAAATACAAAAGCGGCGAATGCCGGCGGTGGCTCAAGCGTCCCCTTGCCCGCAGACGTGGCTGCAGCGGTTGCAAAAAACCCTGTAGTGCTATACACCGCACCGAACTGCAATCCATGCAACGATGGCCGCGCCTTGCTGAAGAAACGCGGTGTGCCGTTTAGCGAAAAAACCATCACAAGTTATGAAGATGGTGAAAAATTAAAGCAAATTAGCGGACAAACTTCATTGCCATTCTTAACGATAAGTAGCACCAAATTTTCAGGCTATAGCAGCACGGAGTGGGACCAAGCGCTAAGCAGCGCTGGCTACCCAGAATCGAATAAGCTGCCCAAAGATTTTAAATATGCGGAGGCTGAATCAGCAGCACCTTTACCGCCGCCCGTCGTCAAGCAAGAGCCCGAAAAAAGAGTTGTGCCACCACCAAAGCCGAAACCCGTTCCAGATTCAGGTATTCGCTTTTAAGGTTTCACTATGGCGACAACTGAGCGAATAACAAAAATCGCTTTTCATACCAATATCACGGACAAAAGTCTTTACGTGTGCCGCCTCGTTCGTAAAGCGAATGCGGCGAACTGCCGTATCGTGGTTTTGCAAAATGACCCTGCGCAACTATTAGCACTTGATGAAACCTTATGGACTTTTGCCGATACCAGCTTCTTGCCCCATGTGTTTTCCGACGATCCTAACGCTGCGAGAACCCCAATTGTTCTTGCCAAGGACGTTGATCAAGAATTCCCGCATTACGAACTCTTAATCAATCTATCGAACCAAGTCCCTGCAAATTTTGATCGCTTCGACCGGCTCATTGAAATCATTACTACCGATCAAGACGACAAGCTAGCCGGACGACAGCGCTACAAAACTTATCAACAAGCCGGCTACACGCCAGAACACTTAGAAGTTAAAACCGCATGAATTCTCAAATCGACGTCACGATTCCTATCCTCACTGAAGTTATCGCTCCCGACGATGGGGCCGAAAATGATTTCAGTGGCTCGGTTTTGCTCCCTCATGGCTCCGAATCAAGTGGTGATCGTGAGCAATATCGCAAAATCACAGCAGAAGAATGGCAGCAGCTAGAGCAAACCCTGAGAGAAAATGTCTTACGGCAAGTTCTTTCGCGCATTGATTTTGTCCTCGAACATCGGGTGCGTGATAGCTTGGCGGATGTCTTGCAGTTAGCCGTTGAAAATTTAGCCAACGAGATTCGACAAGGATTAAACAAAACCTTGGAAGATGTGGTCACGCGGGCAATTAACCAAGAAATTGCAAAGATCAAATCCGTCAGATAATTGCGAACAATCTACAAAAAATCTTTATAAACTGTTTTTTCTGTTGTACCTTGATGCCATTCAGTTCCTTGCTTGCATGACACTGACTAATCGCGCGATGAGTTGCAGG
>CAYPNW010000043.1:0-14679 GCA_964411965.1 uncultured Burkholderiaceae bacterium | reverse complement strand
ACGGCGAGTAAATCAAAACCAGGCGCATCAAGCGCGCCGCTGCCCAGCTCCATAATCTCGCCATCAATGCTAATTGCCCGCACGCGCAAGACATTGTGAACCGTTAAACCATATTTCAAGCAATGTACGCCACCAGAGTTTTCTGCAACATTACCGCCGATTGTGCAGGCGATTTGCGATGATGGATCGGGAGCGTAATACAAACCATACGCGCTGACGGCATCGGAAATCGCAAGGTTCCGCACACCGGGTTGCACCACGGCTGTTCTGGCATCAGGATCAATGTTGATAATTTTGTTGAGCTTAGCGGTGGAGAGCACAACGCCATCGACAATCGGCATCGCGCCGCCTGATAAGCCCGTGCCAGCGCCACGGGGCACGATAGGCACTTTGAGTTCGTTGCAAACTTTAATTGCGGCGATGATTTGCAGTTCGTTTTCAGGCAACGCAACGACCATCGGTAATTGCCGGTAGGCGGCTAAGCCATCGCATTCATAGGGACGGGTATCTTCTTCTTGAAACAAAACGCAGTGGCTAGGCAATACGGCACGTAACGCCGATACCACGACCTTTTGCCGTTGTAGGTGTTGATACTGCTGCAAAATGATTGCGTTGCCTTGTTCCATCTCGCCCCCAGTGTTTTTTACCAGTGTAACCAAGTTTATGCCGCCCTTACTAAATAAAAAGGCATAACACTTTTCACAGACGTAAAAAAAGGACGCCGCAGCGTCCTTTTGTGTTGCACCAGCAATCTTAGGCAGAGAACGACGAACCGCAACCGCAAGTAGATTGCGCGTTCGGATTTTTAATCACGAACTGGGCACCTTCGAGATCGTCCTTGTAGTCGATCTCAGCGCCAACCAAATATTGGTAGCTCATTGCGTCGATCAGCAATTGCACGCCATTTTTATTCATGACAGTGTCGTCTTCATTGGTGACTTCATCAAACGTGAAACCATACTGAAAACCTGAACATCCGCCGCCTTGAACAAAGACGCGTAATTTCAACTCTGGATTGCCTTCTTCATCGATCAACTGCGCAACTTTTGACGCAGCGCTGTCGGTAAAGATAATCGGTGCTGGCATTTCGGCGATGGCATTCATTTCTTGCTCCTACAAATCAGTTAGATGCTCATTATAGACCAGCCTGATTTTCTCAGTTGGACGCCGCCAATTTCAAGACTGGCTCAGCCAATTGCTCGTGTCCGAGCTTACCGGCAACTAGGGCACCATTCATCATCTCTAGCGCTTTGTAGTGAACGTCGCCAGAAATGCGCGCTTTTGGTTGAATTTCTAATAACTCAGATGAAAAAACGGGACCGTTGATTTCACCATTGACAACAATATGGCTGGCACGGACTTCACCATCGATCTTGGCTTGTTCAGAAATCACTAACATACTGGAGGAGTTTGGATCAGCGATGACATTGCCTTTCACCTGACCATCAATGCGCAGGCCGCCTTTAAAATGCAGATCCCCTTCGATGGTGGTGGAAACGCCAATTAAGCTATCTATGGTATGTTTGTCTTTGCGGTTGAACATGTGTACTCCTCACTCTTATAGTTAACAATATTGCCTATCTTCATAGGCTGATTGACTGTTGAGCGCGCTGCTGACCATGATCGAGCACTTTCGCTTGTACAGCCTTGACAACAGCACCTTCGGGAATACTAATCAGTCCTTCAAGTCGCTGATAATGTTTAAACGTTAATTTTAATCGCCCTGCGTCGCCCAGCTTTGGGTCGGGGAAAAACATCATAGCAGGTTTACCTGCTTGAACTAGCGTCAAGGTGATCTGCATTTCACCCGAGAAATCACGAATTCCCTTGCCGCCCTGCATCACTAAAATGCGATAACTTAACTGGTTTGGCGCCACCATTTCGGCTTTCATGCCTTGAACACTGATGCCCTCAGCCGCTTTTGTGGTCGGGACTATCGTCTCAAAAAAAGCCAGATCATCCTTGAGCTTCATGTTTTCAGTGGTCAAGGTTTTAACTTGATCTGTGAGCTCTTTCTGCACCGTTTTATTGATGTTTTGTTGGCTCTCGATGGTGTTCGCCGTGGCCAGTAACTTGTCCCGCTCTGCAGTAAGTTTGGCGATTTGTTCCTTTAACTCGTCTAATTGTTCAGGATGAATACGCGGGCCGAACGCAAAACTACGCCCCATATCGTAAGTCCATGCCGCAACAGCACCAGCTAAGCCCAACACAATGATTACCACCACAAGCTTCACATACCAAGGCTGCGCTTGGTTAATCGTCATCTTTGCTGCAACCAGACGTTTCCGTCTAAAAAAAGAACTTGCCATCACTTCCTAACTAAAAAATCTCGCACGACAGGTTTTCGGCACTACGGCATCACTGGCACTTGGGTCAGCCCCGTCGTCTCTTCTAAACCAAACATCAAATTCATACACTGCACGGCTTGCCCAGACGCACCTTTTACCAGATTATCTTGCACCACCAAAATCACCACAGTATTGCCGTTGTCGGGGCGGTGAAGCGCCAATCTCAACATATTCGACCCGCGTGTGGAGCGAGTTTCTGGATGCGACGCAAACGGCATCACATCAACAAACGGCTCATTCTTATACGCTGCCACAAACATCGCTTGCAATTGCTCATTTGTTACGTCTTGCGTAAGACGTGCATATAAGGTCGCATGCATGCCACGTATCATCGGTACGAGATGAGGAGTAAACAACAAACCGATTTTTTGAGACGTAAGCATTTGTAACTGCGCCAGCGTCTCTGGCGTATGGCGATGTCCCGAAACGCCATATGCTTTAAAACTATCACTTGTTTCTGAAAACAGAAGCCCAATTTCGGCCTTGCGGCCTGCGCCAGAAACACCAGATTTACAGTCCGCAATCAAGTTCGACGCATCAACAACGCCAGCGCGCAAAAGCGGTGCAAACCCCAACTGCATAGTCGTTGGGTAGCACCCTGGATTGCCAATGACCCGCGCTGTCTTAATCGCAGCACGATTCAGTTCTGGTAAGCCGTACACGGCTTCCTTCAAGATTTCAGTACAAGTATGAGGAATGCCATACCATTTCTCGAACTGAGCCACGTCTTGCAAGCGAAAATCTGCCGCGAGATCAATGACTTTTGTCCCAGCAGCTAACAGTGCTGGCGTTTGTGCCATCGCCACACCATGTGGAGTAGCAAAAAAGACCACGTCACATGCGGTGAGATCGGCCTTGTCAGGGGACGAAAACGCTAAGCCAACTTTGCCCCGCAAAGAGGGATACATATCGGCAACGGGCAAGCCATCTTCCTTGCGCGAAGTGATCGCGGTCAATTGCACTTGTGGGTGGGTCGAGAGTATGCGTAAAAGTTCTACACCCGTATAGCCAGTTCCACCAACAATACCCACTTTGATCATTTCATTCACCTTCTCAAAAGATTTCGCAGAATAAGCAGCTAAGTGACGTTACCAAAAGCACTTTAATTGCCACAACGCAACAAATTTCAACACCCTTCATTTTAACAGGTGTTTATGATCGAAACGCTTTAGGAATAAGCAAACTATCCCTGCCCTTAAGTCGATTCATGGACTACGATGAAAATCAGGCAAGTCGAAAACTGTGCGACACTTCAAATTAAATTGACTTAAATGGGCTCATCGACATGACTCATTCCTTTAACTTAGGTATGACACAAAATTATGCAAAATCGGCGAGCATTCACTTGCGCTCTCCTCTCGCTAGATTGCACAAAGGTCTTGTGAAATCACTTTCGTTAAGATCGATATTCAAATACCTGTTTTGCGCTCTAGTTTTAGTGCTGCTATGGACGAAAAGCGCTAGTGCGACACAGATGATCATCTTTGTGGTGCAAGAGGGAGATACCTTTCCTCACGCCTTGATCGAAGGTAAAAACTTAAAAGGGGGCCTGACTCTCGACTTACATAAGGCGCTAGGACAAGAACTCAATCGCGACATCAAAAATATGATCGTTCCCCGCAAGCGCATGGCGAACTTGTTGGAAACGGGCGAAGCAGACGTTTTGTGTTTTGGACGCCCGGAATGGTTTGGTACCACGATCCTCTGGAGCAAATATTTCATCCCGTACGTCGACGTCCTTGTGGCTCGCCAACATGCCAAGCGCCCTAACAGTATCCTCGATTTAGCTAATGTACCGGTGGGTACAGTCAACGGCTACTCTTATCCAGAGATTGAAAAAGCTCTAGGCCCGATGTTCATTAGGGAGGTTGCACCTTCGCCAAAATCTAATTTAGCTAAATTAGCGGCTGGCAGAATGGATTATGCGGTCACCGATACCCTATCACTCGCGCATTTTATAAAGACCAGCACACCTACACCGGAGTTTCATGCGCAAAATTTAGTTATCGCAGACACAAAAACGGCATGTGCATTATCAAAAAAAAGTACGATCACCTTGGATCAATTGAATTTAGCCATAGACAAAATTGTGGCAAGCGGTAAGTTTGAAGCGATTCTCCAACAATATCGATAACAAATTACAGAGACCTCGGCACAACTGTAGCGGTCTCTTACAAGCCTCTATTTCGCAGGCCCAACAAAAAAGCCACCAAATTGGTGGCTTTTTCGATTCCAGCGTAAAGATTAACGCTTGGAGAATTGCTTTGCGCGACGCGCTTTGCGCAAACCAACTTTTTTACGTTCAACTTCACGTGCATCACGTGTCACGAAACCAGCTTTAGACAAGGCAGATTTCAATGCAGCATCGTAATCGATCAATGCGCGTGTGATACCGTGACGAACTGCGCCAGACTGGCCAGACTCACCACCGCCATGCACATTCACCATGATGTCGAATGTTTCAAGGTTGTTTGTCAATTCCAAAGGCTGACGAATAACCATCAAACCTGTTTCACGCGAAAAATATTCGCTAGCTGGCTTACCGTTGACAACAATTTTACCGCTGCCGGATTTCAGGAATACACGAGCAACTGCGCTCTTGCGACGGCCAGTTCCGTAGTTATAGTTACCGATCATGGCTAGTCCTTAGAGTTCGAGTACTTGTGGTTGCTGCGCAGTATGCGGATGTGTTGCATTCGCATAGACCTTGAGCTTCTTGATCATGGCGTAACCGAGTGGGCCTTTAGGCAACATGCCTTTAACAGCTTTCTCAAGCGCACGACCAGGAAAACGCTCTTGCATCTTCTGGAAATTTGTTTCGTAGATACCGCCTGGATAACCAGTGTGGCGGTAGTAAATCTTGTTCAGTGCTTTAGTTCCGGTCACACGCAGTTTGTCTGCATTGATCACGATGATGAAATCACCGGTATCGACGTGGGGAGTAAATTCTGGTTTGTGCTTGCCGCGTAAACGGAGTGCCACTTCGCTGGCAACACGTCCGAGAACTTTATCTGTCGCGTCAACCACGAACCAGTCGCGCTGAACCTCATGGTCCTTAGCGGAAAAGGTTTTCATGTTGAATCCTAAAAAAGTTAAAAACACCCGAATTTCGGTGGTTCCGCCCTACACTTCAGACAGACTCTCCCTTGTAAATTCTCTCTTGGGTGATCAGAGAGTCGAAAACTATATCATTTTCAATGACTTAGCGCAAGACCGATGACAAGAAAATTGCCAAATTTCCTTTCGAAATACGACTTTGCGGAAATTATGCGCAAAAAAAACCCAAAGACTGAGCTTCGGGCTGAATCCACCCAATCTGCAGGTGGAGGAGGAGTTCGCAATATTGACGACTTCTCAAATAATGGATTGATCGTATTCTAATAATTTAGACAACACAAGTCGATTATGTATTTTTATTACAGAAATGTTGCAATTCGATTGAATTTTTGATGAACAAACACCAGATACGAAGTCAGATACAATCGTTTGCGCAAAGTTTTCAAGCGATTCTTTAGAACAAGATTCCAAATTTGCACGGACGTTGGCGCAGGAAACACTTCACTTACTAACACTTTGGCGAGACAGCTATGGAAGCAACAGTACGTTGGACAGGACTATCAGGTATGAGTTTTCTTGCGGAAACTGGCTCAGGGCATGCGGTCTTGATGGATGGCGCACCTGACGGTGGTGGCCGCAACCTCGCGCCGCGACCAATGGAAATGGTTCTGCTTGGGACTGGCGGTTGTTCAGCCTACGACGTAGTTCTAATATTACGCAAAAGCAAACAGGATATACGCGCTTGCGAGGTGAAATTGACAGCAGAACGGGCAGAAGTCGAACCAAAAGTGTTCACAAAGATTAACTTTCACTTCATCGTTCGTGGACGCGACTTGAAACCGAATTTGGTTGAGCGTGCGATCAAACTGTCGCACGAAAAGTATTGTTCAGCGTCGATCATGCTTGAAAAGACCGCCACGATGACGCATACCTACGAAATTATTGAGGACAGCGATTTTCCTTCTGAGCACGCGTAAGGCGTGCGTCCAGCATTGCTAGTTATTCGTCCTCGTTCATAATTACACTATGGTCCGGGGTGCCGAAAACGTTAATATAGTTTGGATAAAACGAACAAAAAATCACTGTTGTGAGCGCAAAAAAAACGGGCGTAATAATGATCATAACAAAAAATTGATCCCCAGAAAATAAGGCGACCAATAGACTAGCCAACAACTGAAAAAAAATAATGATTAGAACCCAGCTTGCACCGAACCCAAGGAATGCGCGCCACATGCGTTTTACCGCAACGAAACTGTAAAACATCGCTTTTCCAACGCTCATGCCATTCCACATAATGAGTGGTCCTGCATACCAAAATGCCATCTGCGCAGGCAAATAGGCAAGCATCGCCAGCAACATGGCAATCGCTATATTCGATTTGGCAATTACCGATATGTCAATTTTTTGTTGCGTCTTGAGTGCTTCCAATACTACATCGTCAACAACGAACAAAAACACACTCGCCGCAATTAAGGCAGCGAAAAAATGAAAGGCACCTAATAGAAGCAAGCGTGAAAATGCGGGAGACCGGAACCCATCGAACAATATTAAAAAATTTACGCGCTCATTTTTTTGCGTCTTGTGACACGCCTGCATGAAGCCCATTACCAAAGTAGGAATAAGCACAATGTAAGCAATTTGCCCAAGCAACGGAATCACAGACAAGGTCAAAACCAAGAACAAATAACCGAAGAAGGTCGAGAGCATTTCGGCGGGTTGCTTACGAAAAATTTCGAAACCTTGTTTCACCCAAAGCCAGCCTGTCATTCCTGTGTTTAAAGAATTTTGGTTCAAATTTGGCTGCTTGTTACGGTCGGACTCATCGTTCATTATCGCTACTTAGAAAGCATGGTGGGAAGCGCTGGTGGCAGGATTGCCTCGCGTTGGCGCAAAATACGCTCGAAGTGACTGGGGTCATGGGGCGTTAACATCTCAGCACTTCGGGGCTGGTGAAAATCAAATAACCTGGAAAGCCAAAACCGCAATGCTGCCGCGCGTAACATGACTGGCCATGCGATGCGTTCGTTATCGTCAAATGGACGCACTGCATGATAGGCGTGGAGCAAAGCATCAAGTCGCCCATGATCCAAAACGCCCGTATCCAAATCGACACACCAATCGTTCACGGTGACAGCGACATCAAAAAGCCAATGATCGCAACCAGCAAAGTAAAAATCAAAGAAGCCCGTGAGTTTTTCGCCTTCAAACATCACATTGTTGCGAAACAGATCGGCGTGAATTGGCCCTTGTGGCAAGGCGCTATAAACCCGGGTAACTGCAAACGCTTCCTGGAAGTGCATTTCGGCGCGCAATAAATGTTGATTCGCATCTGATAAAAACGGCAGCACTTTCGGCGTGGTCTCGCGCCACCAATCGATGCTACGCAAATTCGGTTGCTTTATCGGAAAATCTTGCCCTGCTAAGTGCATGCGAGCCATCATTGAACCAACTGCTGCGCAATGCACTTCACTTGGCGCCATTTGTGAAGTGCCCTCAAGCTTGCTGACAATAGCGGCAGGTTTGCCGTGCAAAGGTACGACCAAGTCTCCGTCGCTATTTGCAATGGGTGCAGGCACCAAAACATCATGGTCGGCCAAGTGCCGCATTAACTTCAAATAAAACGGAAGTTGCGCAAAGCACAGGTTCTCGAAAATAGTTAATACAAACTCACCTGCTTCGGTCTGAATAAAAAAATTACTGTTTTCAATACCTGAAGCGATGCCCTTAATCGACGACACCGCGCCCAGTGGAAATTGATGCATCCAAGGGCGCAAATCATCCAAACTTACTGCAGTAAATACGGCCATAAATTAAATCAAGGTGATTTTTTCTTGCTCGGGTTAGAAGCCGATGTTGAGTCACTCTTTACATCGGGCAAAGCGGGCGGTGGTGGAGGTGAAGCAGGCACGTAGGGTTGCAAGGTTTGTGGCACGTCCTTTTCTTCTTTGGCTTCTTTCTTAGGGCCGCCAAATTCCAAGACCGACCACTGCGCCGGCCGGTTTACTGTGCCTTGTACAGAGCCTGCCGGTGCGTTTCCCACCTCCGGGTTCGGCTTCAACTTGTAATGACTGCCACCCGAAGTCACATCCACTTCAGTCACTTTGCCGCCTTCGCGCCGATCAACCGTTGCATTTTTTTTCTTTTCTTTTCCGATCGCCATTGCGGAGGCTGGGGCATCGTCGGCCTTTTCTGGCCTCTCGACTTTATCCAACTTGGGGGGCGTTGCTAATGCAGAGTTAGGCGCTGGTGCTTGCGCATACAATTGGCTTGAAGCCAAAACGAACAAAAATGCGCCTATGGTTTTTGAATGTGTCTTCATGATTTCACTTTTATAGGTGGGTAAATGTCAGACGAACGTGTTGCATTGTAGCAAACAGGTGGAAAGCGTTTTGGAAGTCTCAACGCCAACCTTCAATCATCTTATTTATTCGCACTTATTTAGCTCTTGAAATTACAAGCTCTTACAAATACAGCATGCGTTGTCGCTCTTCGTCAGACGGCTCGATTTCATGCGCCTCGTAGTAGGCAAATATGGCTTCCACAATATTTGCTGGCTCATCAATCAGTTGCACAAGATTCAAGTCACTCTGGGCAATCATGCCTTTGTCCACCATTTGCGTTTTGATCCAGCTTAACAAGCCGCTCCAAAAATCGGTGCCCACTAGAATGACCGGAATGTGACGCGATTTACCCGTCTGTATTAAGGTTAAGACCTCAGTTAGTTCGTCCAAGGTACCAAAGCCGCCAGGAAACACGACGTAAGCATCAGCATATTTTACAAATGCCACTTTACGGGCGAAAAAATGCCGAAACGTCAGGCTGATGTTTTGCCAGGGATTACTCTTTTGCTCGTGGGGCAATTCAATATTTAAACCCACAGAGGCAGATGCCCCATCGAAAGCGCCCTTATTGGCGGCCTCCATAATGCCTGGGCCGCCGCCCGAAATTACCGCGAAACCCGCATCGGACAAGCGGCGCGACAGATCAACACACATCATGTAATACGGGTCGTCAATGGCAATTCGTGCGGAACCGAAAATCGTCACTGCCGGTTGTACGTTCGATAAGCGTTCCGTGGACTCGATAAACTCTGCCATAATCGTCAACATATGCCACGATTCCCGCGCTTTCAGTGCGGTTGCGCGGTCTGGGTCAGATGTTTGACGCAATTTCAAAATTCTTTTTCTGCTGTCTTCCATAACATTCCTTATGCAAAAAACTCTACTACTCGTCGACGGCTCAAGCTACTTGTACCGCGCGTTTCATGCGATGCCCGATTTACGCAATCCTCGGGGCGAACCGACCGGCGCGATCTACGGCATGATCAATATGTTACGCCGATTGCGACAGGACTTTCCCGCTGAGTACATCGCCTGCGTTTTCGATGCCAAAGGCAAAACCTTCCGCGATGATTTGTATGCTGACTATAAGGCCCAACGAGCGCCCATGCCAGACGATTTGCGTCTGCAAATTGAACCTATTCACGAAGCTGTGCGCGCCATGGGTTGGCCGATTTTGATGGTTGAAGGCGTGGAAGCGGACGACGTAATTGGCACACTTGCGGTTGAAGCAACGCAGTTAAACATGCGCACCGTGATATCAACTGGCGACAAAGATTTAGCCCAATTGGTGAATGCCAATGTCATGCTCATCAATACCATGAGTAACGAAAAACTCGACGAAGCAGGCGTACTGAATAAATTCGGCGTGCCACCTAATCGCATCATCGATTATTTGACGCTGATTGGCGACACCGTCGATAACGTACCAGGGGTTGCGAAATGCGGCCCCAAAACCGCGGTCAAATGGCTTGGCGAATACGATAGCTTAGATGGCGTGATCGCCAATGCGGAAAAGATCAAAGGGGTGGTAGGCGATAACCTGCGTAGTGCGCTCGATTGGTTGCCGCAAGGTCGCGTTTTGATCACAGTAAAAACCGACTGCGATTTAACGGCACACCATATTTCAATTGGTGAATCGTTGGTCGCGAAAGAGGAAAGTAAAGAAGCGATGATCGCGTTCTTTACGCGTTACGGCTTCAAAAGTTGGTTACGGGAACTGAGTGGTGACGCTACCGCTAATGCCACGCCGCTCACCCAAATTAGCCCAGCGCAAGGTGGTTTATTTGCCGACCAAACGTCAACACCAGTTGAAGCACACGCGCCAACAACACCAACGCAAATCCACTACGAAACAGTGCTCACTGAAGCCGCACTCGACGCTTGGCTCGCCACCATCAGCGCCGCGCCCTTAACTGCGGTGGACACAGAAACCACATCTTTGGAACCGATGAACGCGCAGTTAGTCGGTATTTCGCTATGTTGTGTGCCTGGGACGGCGGCCTACATTCCCGTTGCGCATCGGTATCCCGGTGCGCCCGAACAATTGTCACGCGAATTCGTGCTGGCCAAATTAAAGCCTTGGTTGGAAGACGCCAAACAATTGAAGGTAGGACAAAATCTTAAATACGACAGCCACATATTCGCCAATTATGGCGTGCATTTACAGGGAATCGCGCACGACACCTTGCTACAGTCGTATGTGTTTGAATCCCACAAATCACATGATATGGACAGCTTGGCATTACGCCACCTCGCTCACAAAACCATCAGCTTTGAAGAAGTTTGCGGCAAGGGCGCGTCGCAAATTGGTTTTGATGAAGTCGAGATTCAACGTGCCACCGATTATGCCGCGGAAGACGCCGATATTACCTTGCGTTTGCATCAAGCAATGTGGCCGCAAATTGAACATGACGCAAAACTATTGCGTATCTACCGCGAGATCGAATTACCCACCGCCGTGGTGTTGCAAAAAATCGAGCGCAACGGCGTGCTCATCAACAAAGATTTACTCGCCACGCAATCGCATGAGATTGGCACTCGCTTATTAGAGCTTGAACAAAAAGCCTACGAGTTAGCAGAACAGCCGTTTAATCTGAATTCCCCCAAGCAATTGGGCGAGATTTTCTTTACCAAATTGGGCTTGCCCGTGGTGAAAAAAACCCCTTCCGGTGCACCTTCAACCGACGAAGAAGTGCTGCAAAAACTAGCGGAAGATTACCCCTTGCCCAAAGTCTTGTTGGAATACCGCGGTTTGGCCAAGCTGAAATCAACTTACACCGACAAGCTGCCAAAAATGGTCAACACACAAACAGGGAGAGTGCATACTAATTACGCCCAAGCTGTGGCCGTGACAGGTCGTTTAGCCTCTAACGACCCGAATTTACAAAACATTCCTGTGCGTACTGCTGAAGGTAGGCGGATACGCGAAGCATTTATTGCGGCACCCGGCTGCCATATTGTGTCTGCCGATTATTCACAAATTGAACTGCGCATCATGGCGCATATTTCGGGCGACGCCAGCTTACTCAACGCCTTCGCTGCAGGTGAAGACGTGCATCGCGCAACGGCTTCAGAAATTTTTGGTGTGACACTGCCAGAAGTCACCAGCGAACAACGACGCTACGCCAAAGTCATTAACTTTGGGCTCATCTATGGCATGAGTGCGTTTGGCTTGGCGGGTAATTTGGGCATAGAACGCAGTGCAGCCCAAAGCTACATCGACAAATATTTTCAGCGCTACCCCGGTGTCGCGCAATACATGGCCGACACGCGCACCCAAGCGAAAGCCCAAGGCTTTGTAGAAACAGTATTTGGCCGCCGCTTATGGTTAGCGGAAATCAACAGCCCCAACGGCCCCCGCCGCCAAGGCGCAGAGCGCGCCGCCATTAACGCGCCCATGCAAGGCACGGCCGCTGATCTGATCAAACTCGCCATGATTGCAGTGCAAAACTGGCTAGAACAAGAACGACTCACCACCAAAATGATCATGCAAGTGCACGACGAATTAGTGCTCGAAGTGCCAGATAGCGAGCTAGAGTTAGTGAAAGAAAAGCTACCGCTGCTGATGGCGCATGTGGCAGAACTTAAAGTGCCGCTGTTGGCTGAAGTTGGCGTGGGTGGGAATTGGGAGGAGGCGCATTAGCAGAAAAACGAGCGATCTTTTAAGGGCGCAATCGCCGCCTTTCCGCGTGTCCGTGGCGCAAATAGTGCTCTAAGGCATCCATACCCGACTGCGCGACATCAGCATTGGCTCGCAAATACGCTGCGGCGTCAAAATCATAAGGTCCGTCCGGTTGTGTCGAGCGACTAGCGCGGATGAACTCGTCAGGAACATCCCAACCAGCGTAGCGATTACGCATTGCCTGCCCGGTTTGGATGTTGATCAGTTTGCGGAAATAAATCTGCCCATAGAACGGATCGGAAAATAAAGGCGAATACCAAGCGCAATCTTCAAAGAAGTAGTGGGTCACTTGTGACCATCGGCTCGCTTGACGATTGATATGCAGGCTGCCCCCATGCAGTAAATTGGCAGCCCAGATGAGCGCTTGCCCCTTCTTTGCTAAAAAACGCTGCGGCTCCAAACCGTGCGCATCAATCAGAGCCTTCCACATGGCTTCGTAGATTGTTTGCTCTGGCCTTGCAGGGAGTGTTGAAACACAACGACCAATGTGCTCGTTTGTGTAAATGGGTAAGCGGTGGCTGCCTGGGTAATACAACAATGGGCCATTTTCAGTCGTGACATCTTCTAAAGCCACCCACACGCCGCACATAAATCGTTCGGGCACGGAATGAAAATGAATGGCGTCTGAATGCGCAGTTTGTTGTGTTCCTACTGGGAAGTTAAGCGTTTGGAAAGGCCAAGCTTTTGCGCCATAAAGTTGGCTCAACAAATCAATGACAGCTTGGTTAGTAGCAATTCTACGTACAGCCTCATTATGTCGCCATGCATCTCGGATGCGTAAATTCACGTCGCCACCTGCGCGGAACTGCGCCAAACTGGCACCATCAAAACTTGGCGTAAGCGAGGTCTTAATTAGCTGCGCCATTTCTTCGAACTGCGTTTCAGGAAACTCTATTACAGCAAAACCCTGATCATGCATTTGCCTTGCAACTTGCTTTAACCGCTCATCCTTTTTTTCAAACAATGCTGAGAAAAAAGGTGACTCGACCGCTGGCACACCAGGTAGCCAATTATGAGAAAGAGAATTGGCAAGGCCACTCATCAAAGTCACGCGCCTAGAAAAGGACGAAGACGTCGCTTTTCGGCACGTCCAAAACGCAAATAATGTTCCAAGGCATCTGTACCGGCTTGAGCCACGTCAGGATTGGCCTGCAAATAGGAAATCGCATCGAAATCCACGTGCCCTTCAAGGCTAGCTTGAATAAAATCATCAGGAATATCACAACCTGCATAGCGATGTCGCATGATTTTCCCCGTCTGAATATTTTTCAGTTCTCTAAATTCCGTACGTCCGTAAAAAGGGTCCGAATTTAACGGTGTGTAGTACGCACAACCTTCAAAAAAGTAATGTGTGACCTGTGACCAGCGACTTGCTTGGCGATTGAGATGGGGGCTACCACCATGCAGTAAGTTAGCCGCCCAAATGAGTGCTTGCCCTTTTTTTGCCAGGAAACGCTTAGGCTCCAAACGATGAGCATGAACCAGTGCCTTCCACATCGGCTCATAAATCGCTTGCGTAGGCATTTCGGTCATCTTAGAAACGCAGACACCGATGTGCTCATTCGTGTAAATTGGCAGGCGATGGCTGCCTGGGTAGTAGAACAGAGGACCATTTTCTAACGTTACATCTTCCAGTGCGACCCACACGCCACACATGAAACGCTCTGGCGCAGAATGAAAATGCACCACGTCCGAATGCATCATCTGTTGCGAACCAATCGGAAAATTCAAGGTCTGAAAAGGCCAAGCCTGTGCACCGTAAAGTTTGCTTAATAAATCAATAATGCCTTGGTTTGTCGCGATTCTTCGCACATTTTCATCGGTTTCCCATGCGTCTTGAATCCGTAAATGAGCCACATCACCTGCCATAAAACTATCCCAAGTTCCAGCGTCAAACAGTGGGGTTAACGAATCCTTAATATCTTTGGAAATTTGATCAAATTCAGCTTCAGGAAAATCAATCACAGCGTAACCATCGTTACGCAGGTCTGTCGCTATTTGTTGAACATGCTGTGGCTCATTTGCAAAAATTACATCGAAAAACGGAGACTCAACCGATGGAACTCCGGGCAACAAATCTCGATAGTGGGAGTTATGAAGCTGACTCATACTTAATTAAGCTCCGTAGTATTGAAAAACTCAAATTCTAACACTCAGAAAAACGTTACCCGTCCACTTTGCGATACATCACATCACTGCGCAAAACATACTTCGAGCCGCGCACGATCTCGGCTCCCTGATGCCGCATCTT
>CAYPNW010000042.1:6059-14860 GCA_964411965.1 uncultured Burkholderiaceae bacterium | reverse complement strand
ATTATGGAAGATGGAATTTGCGCAAAAAGCGCCTTGTGCGACTTATGCAAAGCACCCGCAGCACTTTACTTAAGTCGTTATTAGAATGTTACTGAAAGGCGTCGAAGAAGACTATTGAAATGATCAGTAGAGACGTTTAAAAGAGACATGAGCAGACCAACTCACATGGCAACAAACGTAAAAACGAGCAACTAGCTTGAAACGTGACTTAAACAATAGGCACTGATCGCCGCGAGCACTGCCTCATTTTCACCTACCGCTGGAATCTGTTTTACGACCAATGTAGGAAACTGCTCCTGCACCTCCTCAATCATCTTGGGAAGATCACGAAGCACATGCCCGCCCTGTCCCAAAAAAATCGGCGAGACGGTTATATGGTTAATACCTTGACTCACCAGATGCGCGACCAAGTCAGGCAGACTAGGCGTCATGAATTCGAGAAAAGCCAATTCAACCACCATACTTGGTGCACCCGCTTGTGTGATTTTTTGTAAGCGCTGAAACGGCGCAGCCCAGCGTGGGTCACGAGCACCATGGGCAAATAAAACTAAGGCGGCTTTGCCAATTTCCCCTGAAGAATTTTGTTCCAATTTAATGCCTCTCAACATAACGTAAGCCCATCAGCGCAAGTCCGAGAAACACCAAACTTGGCACAATGGCAGTGACCGGCGCTGGCCATGTATTTAACAGGCCCAAGTGCGAAAACAGACTGTTAAATAGATAGAATCCCATGCCTATCATGATCCCTGTGAAAATCTTAAAACTCACACCGCCGCTGCGTGCATGTAAATAAGCAAACGGCAAGGCAAGTGCCATCATGACCAAGACAGCAAATGGGTAGGTGATCTTCTTCCAAAGCGCAATTTCATAGCGTTCATTATCTTGTTTGTTCTCGGCCAAATGGCGCGTAAAAGCGGCTAAATCCAGCATGGACATGCGGTCGGGGTCAAGAAAAAGCACCGACAAAATATTCGGCGTCACCTCTGAAATAATCTCCTTGGTGGGCATTTTTTCAGAGTGCACGGTCAAGACTTCCGTTGAAGAAAGCGTTTTTGGAAAAGTGGTGTCTGTCACCTCGACCAGTCGCCAAACATTTTTTCCAACGTACTCACCGTGTTGCGCAATAATTTCACGATTCATATTGAAATTATCGTCAAACTCGAACAGCTTTACGCCAACCAGTTGCCGATTCGGCGTAACTTCTTTGACGTTCAAAATACGCGTACCGATGACTTTCCCGCTCAAGCCATCTTCCCGAATCAAGTCTTTGGTCCAAAGTCCCGTGCGAAATTCTTGTGAAAGACTCGTTCCCAACGCTGCTGCTTTAATTTTTTTTGCCTGCCGTGTAGCCGCAGGCGCCAAAAATTCACCAAAAAGAAAAGTGATGACAATAAAGCCGAGGCCAATCTTAAAGAGCAGCCAACCTGCCTGTGCCGACGAAAGACTGGCTGCCCGCATAATCGTAAACTCTGAATTGGACGCAAACTGGGCCATCACATAAATAGTGCCAATTAAGACTGCAATCGGCATAAATTCATACAGATAACCCGGCATGCCCAACAAAACGTATTGCAAGGCATTCGACAAACGGTAGTTGCCTTGATTCAAACTTTGCAACTCAACCAGTAAATCAAAAAAAGAAAAAAGGCAAAGCAGGGCCAGCATCACGAACAAGACAGCACGAAAAATCTCGCGTGCAAAATATTGCTGTAGTATTTTCATTTGGATGGTCGAACCTTCTTAAGCAAGCGGTATTTGATTTTTGACCAAATGACTAAAGGATGTAAGCGACTATTCACTTTCAGACGCCAAACAAAAAGCAAGACGACCAGGACGATCACAGAAAGGTGCGGTGGCCACCATGCTTGCCCCAAACTAAAACGATTTTGTACGATATTCGCTTGAACGATATTCACAAGATTCAAATACACCATCACCAGCAAAAGTGAAATGATGAGATTAGCCGAGCGGCCTACGCGTGGGTTAACATAGCCCAATGGAACCGCCAACAGCATCAGCACAGCGCACATGATGGGCAAGGAAATTCGCCAAAAAATTTCGCCTAAGTTGAACGAATTTGGATCGGCCAAGAGCGCTGGGATTTGCAAGGATTTCGCCGATTTGTTACCGGCACCCGCTTTGGTTTGCGCCGTTACCAATAAGCCGTATTTTTCGAACTGCATCATTTGAAAATCAGGCTCTGTTGGCAACCCGTCATAACGACTGCCTTTGCTCATCACCAAAAAACGGTCACCCTTTTCATCTATATCGATTTTTCCTTCTTTCGCCACCACCACGCTTGAGCGACCATCTTTAATCGTATTAATAAAAATGTTCTGCACTTTACTCAAGTCGCCTGCTACCTCTTCAACAAAAAATATGCGATCAGATGAGGCAGATTCTTGAAATTTCCCTGGCGATACTTTGGCAATGTCGCTGCGCTTATCGTAACGTTCTCGGAACTCTTGACTTTGTTGATTAGCCCACGGTGTGACAATAAAACTCAGCACGATGGTCAATAAAAAAATCGGCGTACCAAATCGCAAAATAGGTTTGATCCATTGGCTTAAACTGAGGCCAGACGCGAACCATACGACCATTTCCGAATCTCGATACGAGCGTGTGACGACTAAGAGGACGGAAATAAAACCCGTCAAAATAAAAAGAATTGGTAAGTAAGTCAGTATCGCAAATCCAATTAAGGCAATCACATCCGCTGATGCGACCTTGCCGCCCGCCGCCTGACCAAGAATTTTGATCAGCATAAAGGTGATGGTAATCGTAAACAGCGTAGTGAAGACGGCGCCTGATGCGCTAGCCAATTCTTGTCGAAGCGCGCGTTGGAAAATCATGGAGTTATAATGTCGCTTTTACGAGACTTACAAAGAGGAGTAATACGTGGACTTTAGCATAAAAACATTCGACGCCAAAAGCACAGTTAATGCCACTAAAACGGGTTGCCTTGTGGTCGGCGTATTCGAAAACAAAAAGCTTTCTGCCTCTGCAACAGCCTTAAACAGCAAAGGCGAAGTGGCCGCCGCTTTAAAATCGGGTGACATTTCTGGCAAAGCGGGTTCTAGCCTGTTGCTGCGTTCATTGGATGGCGCTGCGGCCGAGCGTGTCTTGTTGGTAGGGCTTGGCTCTGACGAGAAAAGTGTTTCGGAAAAAGCCTATTTGCAAGCGATCAATGCAGCAGCAAAAGTGCTGTCAGGTTTGGGCGCTGGCGACGCGGTTATTGACTTGCCATTGCCCGCAGAACGTGACCTAGCCTGGGCAATTCGCTCCACCGTCTTGGCGTTTCACGAATCAGTCTTCCGCTGCGACGCAATGAAGAGCAAGAAAGATCCAGCGACAAACGGCGTGAAGAAAGTCGCTTTCGTCGCACCAGCGAAAGAAGCCACAGCAGCAAAATTGGCATTAGCGCAGAGCATCGCGTTGGCGAACGGCATGAATCTCACGAAGGAACTCGGTAATTTGCCACCAAATGTTTGCACCCCTAGCTACCTCGCGGAAACAGCAAAGAAAATCGCTGCTGAATTCAAAATGGGCGTGGAGATTTTGGATCGCAAACAATTGCAAGCCTTAAAAATGAATAGCTTCCTTTCCGTGACAAACGGCTCTGAAGAACCGCCGAAGTTTATCGTGCTTAAGCATATGGGTGGTAAAGCCAAGGATGCACCGACAGTATTGGTAGGCAAGGGCATTACATTCGATTCGGGTGGTATCTCATTGAAGCCTGGCGCGAACATGGACGAGATGAAGTACGACATGGGCGGTGCCGCGTCTGTGTTAGGCACCATGCGCGCAATCGGTGAGATGAAGCTCAAACTGAACGTCGTTGCGGCCATTCCAACCTGCGAAAACATGCCGTCTGGGCGTGCAACTCGTCCTGGTGACATTGTGACTTCGATGTCAGGCCAAACAATTGAAATTCTGAACACCGATGCTGAAGGTCGCCTGATTTTGTGCGATGCACTAACGTATGTCGAACGATTCAATCCTGCAGCCGTGGTGGATGTCGCAACGTTAACAGGTGCCTGCGTCACATCTCTTGGACATCACAACTCAGGCTTATTCACTCGTCATGACGATGCGCATGACAAATTAGCCAATGAACTTCTCACTGCGGGCAAACAAACGGGGGATACAGCGTGGCGTATGCCGATTGAAGAGGCTTACAACGAACAGTTGAAGTCTAATTTTGCGGATATGGCGAATATCGGTGGTCCGGCTGGTGGCAGCATTACAGCGGCTTGCTTCCTTGAGCGCTACACCAAGAAATACACTTGGGCACACCTTGATATTGCTGGCACCGCATGGAAATCAGGTTCCGCGAAAGGTTCAACTGGGCGACCAGTTCCACTGCTGACAACATTCTTGATGAATCGCGCCGGCTAAGTTGAAATCATGGCGCAGTTTGCTTAATTTGCACAAAGCAAGTTAAAAAAGAATCGCCAACAAAGCCGCGCTCTATCAAACGAGCGCGGCTTTTTTACTTTTTTTTGGAAAACTTTTATGAAACTCGCTACTTGGAACGTTAATTCACTAAAGGTTCGCTTACCCCATGTGCTGCAATGGCTAGCAAGCAACCCGGTGGATGTCTTGTGCATACAAGAGACCAAGCTCACAGACGATAAGTTTCCTCGTGCGGAGATTGAAGCTGCGGGTTATCAAGTCGCTTTCACCGGACAGAAGACCTATAACGGTGTCGCGATACTGTCGCGCCATGCCATTCACGATGTGCAAAAAAACAATCCTCTGTTTGAAGACGATCAGCAACGTATTTTGGCCGCGACTATCCAAGGCATGCGCATCGTTTGCGCCTATGTGCCGAACGGGCAAGCATTGGACTCAGACAAGTTTCCCTACAAGTTGCGCTGGTTAGCCGCACTTGAAACATGGATTAGAGACGAGATGACACGGCATCCAGAACTCGCCCTTTTAGGTGATTACAACATCGCACCAGAGGATCGCGATGTACATGACCCTGCCGCTTGGGTCGGTATGAACTTAGTGTCGCCGCAGGAACGCGCCGCTTTGCAAGGCTTAATCGATCTGGGACTAGCTGACAGCTTTCGTTTATTTGACCAAGCGGATAAATCGTTTAGCTGGTGGGATTACCGGCAATTAGGTTTTCGTCTAAATAAGGGCGTCAGGATTGATCACATTTTACTATCGCAGGCGCTAAGCAAACGCTGCACGGCCTGTGAGATCGATCGCAATCCGCGCAAATGGGAACAACCGTCTGATCATGCGCCAGTCATCGCGACTTTGGCGGATTAGATCTAGTGTAGGTTAAGAAATAAAGGTGCGAGGCGCATCGATTTTGCTAAAGTTTTATACTAGCAATTTTTTGGCCAGATCGATTGACCTGCACCATTAAGTAGCTCAGAATAAAGCAGTCATATACAAAGGACTTACGCAAAATTGCGTTGGCTAGGCGCGAAGTTGCTGACAGTACAAATGGTACGGCAAGGCGAAGCAACAACGCCAACGTCTGTTTTGCGTAAGTCCTAATACAAAGCTGAATCAAGATCTGCTTGTGCCTGTTTCCACAAGAGATAGAAAACGAGCTAGTGATATTTGCCAAACTAGCAAACGATGAGCGAAATTTCTGTTTTTCATTTGCCCCTATTTGCACTTGGCTAGCACTTGAACTCGACTTATTTCACTCAATTCACTTTAATGCAAAGCCCAATTTTGTTATGAATAAAACAGAAGCCCTCAATATTCTTGTCGAACAAGCCAAAAAAGGGGATTTGGTATTTTCTGCCAGTGTTGCGACATCCCTGCGCATTCAAGAAGCGCTTGATGACCCCAATTGCAGCGTCGACGCGGCAAGCAAGGTGGTATTGAACGAACCTTTGCTGTCCGCACGCGTGGTCGCTATTGCCAATTCAGCGGCATTTAGTCGCGCCGGTAATGACGTGACTAGCGTAAAAGCCGCCATCACCCGATTGGGGTTTCGCACTCTGCGCTCAGTGGTTGCGTCCTTAGTGGTGCGGCAACTCGCTGGCTCAAGCAAAGATCCGAAAATCCGCGCGCTAGTGAACAAACTCTGGGAGCATTCGGCGCAAGTGGCGGCATTAGCGCAAGTTATCGCGCGTCGTATTACACGGCTTGACCCAGACACCGCCATGTTTGCAGGAATTGTGCATGAAGTGGGGGGGTTCTACATGCTCTCGCGTGTTGAGGAGTTTCCCTGTCTGTTAGAGCGCGATGAATTACCGCCTGAAATCAGCGACACGGATTTACCACCGTTTGCCGACACCATTATCGATAAAGAGTCGGCCGAAGCGATCATAGGCCGCGCGGTACTCACCAGCCTGAAACTGCCGCAGTCAGTCGTCGAGGCAGTGGAAGCGCTATGGTATGGCATGCGCGCCATGCCGCCTGAATCCTTGGGCGATACGCTACTACTTGCCAATGAACTTTGTGCGACGCCCTCCCCATTGGATATGCGTACCGATACGGAAGCGAATCGTTACATGTCGGAGATCGACTTTGTGGTGGGTGATGGTACTTTGAATAGCATCTTGGAAGAGTCGGAAGATGAAGTCAGAACACTTGCCGCTGCGTTGATTGTTTAAGCCAATTGGCCTGAAAAAAATCAAACGTCAAAAACTTCCAGATTGGAAATTGAACCAAACAGCGGAGTGAATCAGAAGCCTTGCAAACTTTGAGTCTTGCAAGGCTTTTTTGTGCCCGCCAGATTTCGATAGACAAGGATAGCAGTGACATTGTCACCGGCTATCCGTAAATCACATCGCCAATACTTGCTTAATCTGCTGCAAACATGTCGGGTCTTCGATTGTTGTTAAGTCACCCGCATCACGCCCCTCGCAGATCGCCTGAATCGATCGTCTTAATAATTTACCTGAGCGCGTTTTAGGCAATGCCGTGACAAAATGCACGCGGCAAGGGCGTGCAACCGCACCCAATTGTTTATCAACAACCGCCATGACTTCCGCCTCTAAGGCTTTGCGCGACTCTATCGTCGTGGCATTTTCTGGGTTTTTCAGAATTGCAAAGGCAACGGCGACTTGTCCCTTTAATTGATCTTCTACGCCGACCACAGCGACCTCAGAAATCTGCGGATGGCTAGAGATACTTTCTTCGATCTCGCGTGTTCCCAAACGATGCCCGGCAACGTTGATCACATCATCGGTGCGACCTAAAATGAAGTAATAACCTTCAGCGTTCTGTATGCCCCAATCAAAAGTCGAGTACAACTGGTCATGTGCAAAATTACTCCAGTAGGTTTGGACAAAGCGTTGATCATCGCCGTAAATGGTTTGCATGCAACCGGGGGGCAATGGCCCTTGTATCGCAAGCACACCTTTTTCGTTAGGCAAACAGGCTGCGCCTGTGGCTTCATTAATCAGTTTCACATTAAAACCGGGCATCGCTACACCTGGGCTACCAAGACAGGTTTTCTTATATTCAACGCCGTGCGCAACGGAGAGAATTGGCCAGCCGGTTTCAGTTTGCCAATAGTTATCGATAATCGGGACGCCGAGTTCCGTGGCAATCCAATTCGAGGTCGTTTCATCAAGCGGCTCGCCGGCTAAATACAAGGCCTTAAGTGAAGAAATATCGTACTTCTTCATCAATTCAACTGGATGTTTCTTCAACACGCGAACGGCAGTCGGTGCAGAGAACATACGTGTCACTTGATACTTCTCAACAATGCTCCACCACACGCCAGCATCAGGGCGTATGGGTGTGCCCTCATACATAATCGTCGCCATGCCAGCAATTAAAGGGCCATACACGATATAAGAGTGACCAACCACCCATCCAATATCCGAGGTGGCAAAATAAGTTTCTCCAGCTTTGCCACAGAAAATGTTCTTCATCGACGACGCCAAAGCAACCGCATAACCACCCACATCGCGCTGCACGCCTTTCGGTTTTCCTGTTGTGCCTGAGGTGTAAAGCACATAGGACATCTCATTCGATTCCAACCACGTAATAGGAACTTGCACATGAAGGTGCTGCTCACGCAATGTGGCGTAATCCCCATCGCGCCCTTCAACGATATTCATCGCATCAAGGCCTCGGTTCACTAACAACACTTTCGCAGGTTGATGCGCGGCCAGTTGAATTGCTTCGTCGAGCAAAGGTTTGTAAGGGACGGCTTTACCACCACGCATACCAGCGTCCGCAGATACCACCAACACAGGTTTAGCATCATCAATGCGGGTTGCTAAGCTTTTAGAGGCGAAGCCACCAAACACCACAGAATGCACGGCGCCGATGCGTGCACAAGCCAACATGGCAAATGCGGCTTCGGCGATCATGGGCATGTAGATCAAGACTCGATCGCCCTTTTTGACGCCAAGATCCAGCATGATGGCTGCCATGCGTTGTACTTCGACATGCAGTTCAGAAAAACTATATGTTTTTTCAGAATTGGTTTCAGTCGAAATAGCGATCAACGCCGCTTTATCCGACTGTGTCTCCAACCAACGATCAATCGCGTTATAACAAAGATTCGTTTCGCCACCAACGAACCATTTAGCAAAAGGTGGTTTGCTGTAATCGAGTACTTGTGTGTAGGGCTTGTGCCAGCTAATCATTTGGGCTTCGGTATCCCAAAAGCTGGCGGGGTCTTGAATTGAGGCTTGATAAAAATCTTGGTAGTTCATGGTGGCTCCAGTTTTTATAGCGTTTTAGATCGAATTCGTTTTGTTTATTCTTGTTCTTTTTCAGGTTGCGCTGCTTGGCTTAGATCAAATCGTGTCGTTGATTTGTTTATCTTCGTATTTACTTTCCTCGATTTATTAATCACCTGTGGC
>CAYPNW010000042.1:4212-5959 GCA_964411965.1 uncultured Burkholderiaceae bacterium | reverse complement strand
AAAAGGTAAGTAGCTGTCGGGCTACCCCCGACCTACAGAACGCAAAACACCCCCATCACCAAACCAATCAATACCCGCCGTAAATTATCTTCCATTAAACTTTTATAAAATATTGATTTCGATTTCGCGCTTGGCCTTCATCCACTTCTGACACTGCCAATTGTGTTGGGCAGAAAATGGATAAGAAAGCTTCGTTGTCTGAGCGCAGCGAGTTTCGAAGCTTTCCCATTTTTTGTCCTGCACAATTGGGAACCCGAAGGGCAGTGACAGCGTGGTCGCCTTTTTTGGCTTACCTTTTTTGGCGAAGCAAAAAAGGTAAGTAGCTGTCGGGCTACCCCCGACCTACAGAACGCAAATCAACACAGCAAGTAATTCAAAACCGAAAACAGAAAACAAAAATTAAAAACAATCCCCCGGCACCCGCACAAACCCCTCCATCAAAACCCGCGCACTACGACTCATACTCGCTTTCTTCACAACCCATTCTCCGTCCACTAACTGCGCCTCAGCACCAACCCGCAACGTCCCAGAAGGATGTCCAAAACGCACCGCAGAACGTGCTCCACCACCCGCAGCTAGATTGACTAAAGTTCCTGGAATAGCTGCCGCAGTGCCAATTGCAACCGCAGCGGTGCCCATCATGGCGTGATGTAATTTACCCATCGACATTGCCCGTACGCACAAGTCGATTTCTTTCGCATAGACTTGCTTCCCGCTCGACGACACGTAATCTAAGGGCGCGGCAACAAAGGCTATCTTCGGCGTGTGTTGCCGCTTTCCCGCTTCATCGATGTGCTTGATTAAACCCATGCGCAGCGCGCCATACGCTCGTATCGTTTCAAATTTTGCCAACGCCGCTGCATCGCTATTGATCGCATCTTGCAACTCGGCGCCGGTATAGCCGATGTCTTTTGCGTTCACAAAAATGGTCGGGATGCCTGCATTGATCATGCTTGCTTTCAACGTCCCTATGCCTGGCACTTCTAACTCATCGACTAAATTTCCGGTGGGGAACATGGAGCCCCCTGCACCCTCTTCCTCCGCTGCTGGATCCATGAACTCTAATTGCACTTCTGCCGCAGGAAAAGTCACACCATCGAGTTCAAAATCGCCTGTCTCCTGCACCTCACCATTGCTCATCGGCACACGGGCAATAATGGTCTTGCCGATATTCACTTGCCAAATCCGCACTACGGCTATACCGTCTTTTGGTAATCGCGCGGCATCCACCAGCCCCATGCTGATCGCGCACGAACCGACACCGGCTGATAAATTGCCGCAATTACCGCTCCAATCAACAAAAGCTTTATCAATTGAAACTTGCCCAAACAAATAATCCACATCGTGATCGGCTTGGCTGCTCTTTGACAGCAATACCGTTTTCGAGGTGCTAGACGTTGCACCGCCCATGCCGTCAATTTGTTTGCCATAGGGGTCAGGACTACCAATCACTCGTAACAACAAAGCGTCACGCGCCGCACCAGCTTGTTGTGCTGCTTCCGGCAAGTCTTGCACGCGAAAGAACACACCCTTACTTGTGCCACCACGCATATAGACGGCTGGGATTTTGATTTGGGCTGGGTGGGACATTATTCTTCCTTTGTAACTTCAGCTGGCGGCGCGGGTTGCACCCGCCCTACATTTCTCGGTTCCACTATGGTCTCAGCAATTTGCTATTACGCAGTCTTCGTCGACTCCAAAAAGTCCTGAGCAAAACGCTGCAGCACGCCGCCTGCTTCGTAAATTG
>CAYPNW010000042.1:0-4112 GCA_964411965.1 uncultured Burkholderiaceae bacterium | reverse complement strand
GACTCCAAAAAGTCCTGAGCAAAACGCTGCAGCACGCCGCCTGCTTCGTAAATTGACACTTCTTCTGCGGTATCTAAACGACAGGTCACAGGCACCTCTACACGCTCACCGTTTTTACGATGAATGACTAAGGTCAAAGTTGTACGCGGTGTGCGGTCGCCAATCACGTCATAAGTTTCCGTGCCGTCCAAACCTAGATTAAGACGATTCGTGCCAGCTTTAAACTCCAATGGCAACACGCCCATACCTAATAAATTGGTACGATGAATGCGTTCAAAACCTTCGGCGACGATCACTTCAACGCCCGCCAAGCGCACGCCTTTCGCGGCCCAATCACGCGAAGACCCTTGTCCATAATCCGCACCCGCGATAATGATCAGGGGCTGTTTGCGTTCCATGTAAGTTTCAATGGCTTCCCACATGCGCGTGATTTTGCCTTCAGGCTCGATACGCGCCAATGAACCGGTTTTGATTTTGCCTTCATGATCGCGCACCATTTCGTTCTTGAGTGTGGGGTTCGCAAAAGTTGCGCGCTGCGCGGTAAGATGGTCGCCACGGTGCGTCGCGTAGGAATTGAAGTCTTCTTCGGGCAAGCCCATTTTTGCCAAATATTCACCCGCCGCGCTGTCTAACATGATCGCATTCGAGGGCGAGAGATGATCCGTCGTAATGTTGTCACCCAACACGGCCAAGGCACGCATTCCTTGCATTGTACGAACGCCCGCCAACGCCCCTTCCCAGTAAGGCGGGCGACGGATATACGTGGAAGGAGCGCGCCAATCGTACAAAGGCGGCACACTCGCGGCTTTTTCGCTGGAAATGGCGAACATCGGTTCGTAGACTTTGCGAAACATGTCGGGCTTCACGCTGGCCTTCACAATCGCGTCGATTTCTTCATCGGTAGGCCAAATGTCTTGCAAGCGAATCTCCTTGCCATCGACGACCGTCAATACGTCTTTCTCAATATCGAAACGAATCGTGCCCGCGATGGCATAGGCCACCACCAAAGGCGGCGACGCGAGAAACGCTTGTTTGGCGTAGGGATGAATACGACCATCGAAATTGCGGTTACCTGACAAAACCGCTGTCGCATATAAATCACGATCAATAATCTCTTGTTGAATCACCGGATCAAGCGCACCCGACATACCGTTACACGAGGTACAGGCATACGCCACAACACCGAAGCCTAGTTGTTCCAACTCTCTCATCAAACCTGCCTCTTCCAAATACAAAGTGACGGCTTTGGAGCCAGGGGCTAACGATGATTTCACCCAAGGTTTGCGGCTTAAGCCGTAGCGATTTGCATTGCGTGCCAACAAGCCTGCCGCAATCACGTTGCGTGGATTTGAGGTATTCGTGCAGCTCGTAATTGCCGCAATAATCACCGCGCCGTCAGGCATTTGGCCTGCTACATCATCCCATGCGCCAGCAATACCTTTGGCAGCAAGGTCCGTGGTAGCAACCCGTGCGTGCGGGTTAGATGGCCCCGCCATATTGCGCACCACCGATGACAAATCGAATTGCAAAACGCGCTCGTACTCGGCTGTTGCCAACGAGTCTGACCACAGCCCCGCCACTTTCGCGTAGGTCTCCACCAGCGCGACCTGCTCTTCGCTGCGCCCCGTGAGTTTGAGGTAAGCGATCGTTTGCTGATCAATACTAAACATCGCCGCTGTGGCACCGTATTCTGGTGCCATGTTGGAGATGGTTGCGCGATCGCCCAAGGTCAAGGCGGCGGCACCAGCGCCATAGAATTCCAAATAGGCACCCACTACTTTAGATTTGCGTAAAAACTCTGTCAGCGCCAACACCACGTCGGTAGCGGTAATACCTTCTTGTGGCTTGCCACTTAATTCAACGCCGATAATATCGGGCAAGCGCATCCAAGACGCGCGCCCGAGCATCACGTTTTCAGCTTCCAAGCCGCCTACACCTATCGCCAGCACACCTAAGGCATCGACATGCGGCGTATGGCTGTCGGTGCCCACCAAAGTATCGGGAAACGCCACGCCATTTTGACTATGGATGACCGGTGACATGCGTTCCAAATTGATCTGGTGCATGATGCCGTTGCCAGGCGGGATCACTTCAATATTCTTAAACGCCAGTTTGGTCCAATTAATGAAATGGAAGCGATCTTCATTGCGTCGATCTTCAATTGCCCGATTTTTTTCAAACGCTTGCGGGTCGAACCCACCGCATTCCACTGACAAGGAATGGTCAACAATCAATTGCACTGGCACCACAGGGTTGACCTGCGCAGGATCGCCCCCTTGCTCGGCAATCGCATCGCGCAAACCCGCTAGGTCAACCAAGGCGGTTTGACCCAAAATGTCATGGCAGACAACCCGCGCCGGAAACCAAGGGAAATCTAAATCGCGTTTGCGTTCGATCAACTGCTTTAACGACGCGTTTAAATTTGCGGGTTCACAACGGCGCAATAAATTTTCAGCAAAGACGCGCGAGGTGTAGGGCAACTTAGCATACGCGCCGGGCATAATCGCATCCACCGCCTCGCGAGCGTCGAAGTAATCGAGGGACGTGCCGGGCAGAGATTTGCGAAAGTTTTTGTTCATGGGTGGTCTCGTCAATTGTCGTTATATCTGAAAATGCTTGAACCGCGGCGGCGCAGAGAACGCAGAGAAAAACTAAAAGCAAACCTAATTTTTCTCAATTTCTTTACCAAAAAACTTTGCGCCCTCAGCGTCTCTGCGTAGAAAATTTCACGCTTGTACCGCGGAGGAGTAGAGAACGCAGAGTAAACCTCATAATAAAAAACTCTGCGACCTCAGCGCCTCTGCGTCGAAAGCTTTTTAAACTCTCAAAATTACTTTCTATCTTTCAAAGCTACAAATTGCAAATCTTCCGGCCCCACGTAATTTGCACTGGGGCGAATGATTTTATTGTCGATGCGTTGTTCGATGATGTGCGCGGCCCAACCGGAGGTACGTGACACCACGAATAAGGGCGTGAACATGGCCGTGGGTACGCCCATCATGTGATACGAGACGGCTGAGAACCAATCCAGATTCGGGAACATTTTTTTCACTTCCCACATCACGCTTTCTAGGCGCTCGGCAATATCGAACATCTTGGTCGAACCCGCTTCTAAGGATAAGGAATGGGCGACTTCTTTAATGACTTTATTGCGCGGATCAGAAATGGTGTACACCGGATGGCCGAAGCCGATCACGACTTCTTTGTTATCAACCCGACGGCGAATATCTGCTTCCGCTTCATCGGCATTGTCATAGCGTTTTTGAATCTCAAACGCCGCTTCGTTTGCCCCACCATGTTTCGGTCCACGCAAGGCGCCGATGGCTCCTGTAATGGCGGAGTGCATATCCGAGCCAGTGCCGGCAATCACCCGCCCTGCGAAGGTGGATGCATTGAACTCATGTTCCGCATACAAAATCAAGGAGGTGTGCATGGCTTTGACCCATGACGCTTTCGGCGCTTCACCGTGCAGTAGGTGGAGAAAATGCCCGCCAATCGAATCATCATCTGTCTCAACGTCAATACGCTTACCGTTATGGCTGAAGTGATACCAGTACAGCAGCATCGAGCCGAAAGACGCCATCAAACGATCGGCGATATCGCGTGCGCCTGGCGCATTGTGGTCGTCTTTTTCAGGCAGCGCGCAACCCAAGGCCGACACGCCAGTGCGCATCACATCCATGGGGTGCGAGGCGGCTGGGAGTAATTCCAACACGCCGCGCACACTGGCCGGAATACCGCGCAAGGATTTCAATTTGGTTTTGTAAGCACTTAATTCAGCCGCATTGGGCAACTTACCGTGGACTAATAAATGCGCGATTTCTTCGAACTCGCAACTGTCAGCCACGTCCAAAATATCGTAACCGCGATAGTGCAAATCATTGCCGGTTTTTCCTACCGTGCAGAGCGCCGTATTGCCCGCCGTAACACCCGACAAGGCGACTGATTTTTTTGCTTTAAAAGGAACTGTTTCACTCATGATTTTCTCCTAGAAAACGACGATATTTAACATACACATATTAGTATTTTTTATTTACGCCTTAAATAAAAGCGCAAACAATATGATTTTTTATAAAAAGTAAGGGGTATATTATTTTTGACGGCATTTTAAA
>CAYPNW010000041.1:0-14919 GCA_964411965.1 uncultured Burkholderiaceae bacterium | reverse complement strand
GCTACCCTCTCTGGAAGTACGCCCTGATCGTTATTGCCCTGCTATTTGGCGGCCTTTATACGGCACCGAATTTTTTTGGCGAATCCTATGCAGTGCAAATTAGCAGCGCCAAATCAACCCTGAAAATTGACAGCACGGTACGAGACCGAGTTGAACAAATTTTAAAAGAGGGTGGTGTACCACAGACCGGCATGTTTTATGAAAATAATGGCTTACAGGGCACTGTAAAAGCGCGTTTCAAAGATTCAGATACGCAATTCAAAGCCAAGGCGATTATCGAAAAAGCCCTGAACCCTGACCCTACCGACCCGACGTATACCATCGCGTTCAATTTGTTGCCGAATACACCAAATTGGTTACAAAGCATTGGTGCCTTGCCCATGTATCGCGGTCTAGATTTGCGCGGTGGCGTGCATTTCTTGATGCAAGTAGATACCAAAGCTGTCATCAACAAACGCCTCGTTGGCTTGCAAGCCAGCCTGCGCACAGTATTGCGCGACAAGGAAGTGCGCCATGCTGGTATTGCACGCGATGGCGATGTCATTACGGTGAAATTCCGCGATGCCGAAACGCGCAGCAAAGCGCGGCAAGTCATTACGTCGCAGGTCAACGATGTGGTGCTGGTCGATAGTGCGCCTAATGCGGACAATGCCGACCTCAGCTTAAAAGTAAGTCTCAAACCTGAATCTTTAAAAAGTTTGTTAGACGAAGGCGTAAAGCAAAACATTACGGCCTTGTCCAAGCGCGTGAATGAATTAGGCGTTGCAGAACCAATTATTCAACAGCAGGGCGCTGACCGCATCGTGGTGCAACTCCCTGGTGTGCAAGATGTGGCAAGGGCGAAAGAAATCATAGGCCGCACCGCCACTTTGGAAGTCCGTTTGGTGGATGAGAGCATCATCGGCCCTGTTGACGACAGCACAGCCGTGCCTTTCGGCTCAGAGCTATTTAAAGTGGGTCGTGGTGGCCCAGCGATTTTGTATAAAGATCCTGTATTAACGGGCGATTATATTTCTGGTGCCGCGGCCAGTTTTGATCAAAACCAGCAACCTGCAGTCAGCATCGATTTAAATGGCGATGGTGGGCGGAAAATGCGTGAAGGTACGCGCGGCAAAATTGGCAAGCGCATGGCAATTGTCTTGTTTGAAAAAGGCAAAGGCGAATTGTTGACCGTTGCCACGATTCAAGCGGAACTCGGCTCGACTTTCCAAATTACCGGTATGGGTAGCGCTTCAAACGCTGCGGAATTAGCCTTGCTCTTGCGTGCAGGTGCTTTGGCTGCGCCGATGGAGGTCATCGAAGAGCGCACGATTGGTGCGCAATTAGGTGAAGAGAATATTCATAAGGGCATCAACTCGACTCTGTATGGCTTTGCGGCGATTGCCATTTTTATGGTGATTTACTACGCCTTGTTCGGTACGTTCAGCGTTATGGCCTTGGGCGTGAACTTGTTGTTGTTGGTTGCCTTGCTGTCGCTGTTGCAAGCCACTTTGACTTTGCCGGGCATGGCGGCGATTGCGCTGGCACTAGGTATGGCGATTGACGCCAACGTGTTGATTAATGAACGCATACGTGAAGAGTTACGTGCTGGTGCCACACCACAAGCAGCCATCACAGCGGGTTTTGACCGCGCGTGGGCAACTATTTTGGATTCCAACGTGACGACTTTTATCGTCGGTTTGGCCTTGTTAGTGTTCGGCTCTGGTCCAATTAAAGCCTTTGCGGTCGTGCATTGCTTAGGCATTATGACCTCGATCTTCTCGTCCGTTTTTGTGTCGCGCGGTGTGGTGAATCTCTGGTACGGCCGTAAGAAAAAACTGACGTCGATCTCGATCGGCGAAGTCTGGAAACCCGCAGAATAAAATTAGATCAGGACACCATCATGGAATTATTTCGCATCAAAAAAGACATCCCGTTCATGCGCAATGCGCTGATCTTCAATGTCATTTCTGCATTAACATTTGTCGCTGCTGTTTTTTTCTTGCTGCACAAGGGCTTGCATTTTTCAGTTGAGTTTACTGGCGGCACGGTCATGCAAGTGACCTACCCAAGCGCTGCCAATGTAGACGTGATACGTAGCACGGTAGACGCAGTGGGCTTTACTGATACGCCAGTGCAAACCTTTGGGCGGGCACAAGATGTGGTGATACGCTTGCCCGTTCCACCAACAGGCACCACAGCAGATCAGCAATCACAAAAAGTGTTTAAAGCATTGCAAGCACATGACCCAGAAGTGAAGTTGCAAAGTACAGAATTGGTCGGTGCCCAAGTGGGTGACGAGTTAGCGCACGACGGTTTGCTTGCCTTGCTGATGGTGATTGCAGGCGTGGTGCTGTACTTAGCGATACGCTTCGAATGGAAATACGCCGTGGCGGCGATCATTGCGAACTTGCATGACGTCGTGATTATTTTGGGTTTCTTCGCCTTCTTCCAATGGGAATTTAATCTCTCCGTGTTGGCAGGTGTGTTGGCGGTATTGGGTTATTCGGTGAACGAATCCGTGGTTATTTTTGACCGTATTCGCGAGAACTTCCGTAAGCAGCGCAAGACTTCCGTGGTTGAAGTGATTGATAACGCGATTACCAGCACGATTTCCCGCACGATTATTACGCACGGCTCAACGCAGATGATGGTGTTGTCGATGTTGATCTTCGGTGGACCGACCTTGCACAATTTTGCTTTGGCGTTGACGATTGGTATTTGCTTCGGTATTTACTCATCCGTGTTTGTGGCGGCGGCAATTGCGATGTGGTTGGGCATTAAGCGTGAAGACTTGATCAAACCCGTTAAAGAAAAAGATGAAACGGATGGCGCAGTTGTGTAAGCGGTGCTCAGCCATAGAAAATGCCAGCCAGCGTGCTGGCTTTTTTTACGGCACGTTCCCGAAAAACAAAATTTTTTTTAATTTTTGCAAAAAATCGTGCAACGAAAATTCGGCATGGAGGTCGAAAGAGACTACGATTCGGACGAGATTTTTTTTTTGTGCCTTCATACTTTTTCCATATGGGTGAGGGATGGAAAAAGTGTAGCGCGCCTCTTTTCAAAAGAAACCCTTTATGCCCGCCGATTTTGAGGCCCTTAAGCAAATTTTTGCATTTCTATTTTAGTAGAAGTGCAATTTTTCACGGACAGACTTCCGTTAAAACGGAAATCTAAAACTGGCTTACCATAAGTGCGTTTATATCGCGTTGATCGAAAGCAATGAAGATGTACCTTATGAATAATAACTAATGGGAGTATAAGTAAAAATATACTGATTCGCGCCCTATCTTTATGCGCAGTGAAAATATACGGGCTGGTGTATGTAAAAAATCACCTGTCCTTTTAGTTTTTTCGTATTGCTTTAACTGGACCTTGAATGAGTAAAACAAAAACCGTCGTCATCTGTCTTTTGATCATCGCTGCTGCGGGCGGCGCGTATTTTGCGTGGCAAGCCAAAGATACGGCGAAACCTGAAGTGGCAGGCGCGGGCGGCAAACCGGCCGGTGCTGCTGGGGCGAATGCACCTGCGAGAACCATGAGCGTGTCTGTCACGCAAGCGAAGAAACGAGATTATCCCGTCAAGCTCAGCGCGAATGGTGTTGTGTCGGCTTTAAACATGGTGGATATTCGCGCGCAAGTGACAAGCACAGTGGCAAAGGTGCATATTAAAGAAGGGCAATTTGTGCGGGCCGGTGAAGTCTTGTTCACCTTAGATAGTCGCAATGACGAAGTTAATCTGGCGAAGGCGAAAGCGCAGCTTGATAAAGACATGGCAACGCTTGCCGATTTCGAACGCCAATACGCACGCAATAAAGATCTCGTCGAGAAAAAATTTCTTGCCCAAAGTGCGGTGGATTCCAGCTTAACGCAAGTACAGGCGCAGCAAGCGGTGATCGCTTCAGATAAAGCGGCCATCGAAGCAGCGCGTGTCGCACTGAGCTATAACCGCATCGTCGCGCCCGCAGCAGGGCGCACGGGCATCATCAATGTGTTTGCTGGCTCGCTAGTTCAAGCCAACGCCACTGCATTGCCTTTGGTGACTATTACGCAAATGGACCCAATTGCCATTACCTTCGCGCTACCGCAGCGCAATTTGGCCGATGCACTTGCCGCACAAAGTCGCAGCGATAGTTTTGTGACTGCGAGCTTGCCCGATAACAGTGCCAGCTTTAAAGGCAAAATACAGTTCATCGATAATCAAGTAGATGCGGCTTCAGGCACCGTTAAACTCAAAGCAGTATTCGACAATAAAAATTTGAAGCTCTGGCCCGGTGCCTACGCAAACGTCGAATTAAGTATTCAAAATTTGAAAGACGTGATCGTTTTGCCGCAGGACGCTGTTGTAATAGGCGCGCGTGGCAATTCGGTATTTGTGGTGGATGCAGATGGCAAGGCTGCGCAAAAGCCAGTGACTGTAGCGTTTAATTTTGGCTCTGAGGCGGTTGTGAGTGGCGTGGAAGAGGGTGCCATGGTGATTATCGAAGGTAAGCAAAATCTTCGCCCCGGTACGCCGGTGAAAGTGCGAGATAACGAAGGCGCTACCGATAAAAAAGCCAAGGCAAGTGGTGACTCGAAAGCGCCGTCGCCTCCTGCTGGCGCAAGCGCAAACACAACCGCAAACCCAACCACCGGCGCTAGTACTCCTGTAGGTGTGCGATGAATCTTTCTGAGATATTTATCCGCCGTCCTGTGATGACGGTGCTGCTTAATCTCACCATCGTTGTGGCGGGCGTTATCGCGTATCGCTACATTCCTGTGGCGGCGTTGCCCAGCTATAACACTCCCGTCATCAGCGTGAATGCCAACTTGCCTGGCGCCAGCCCAGAAACCATGGCAACTTCGGTGGCGCTTCCCCTAGAAAAACAATTTGCCACCATACCGGGCTTGGCGATTATCAGCTCTAGTAATTCATTAGGTAACACGTCGCTGACCTTAGAATTTGAGCAATCGCGCAATATTGATGCAGCCGCGGTGGATGTGCAAGCCGCCTTATTGCGGGCGCAGCGCTCTTTGCCGGTTGACCTGACCTCACCGCCCTCGTACTTCAAAGTGAACCCAGCCGATGCGCCGATTTTGTTTTTGGCGATGACCTCACCGTCTTTAAGTTTGTCTGAACTCACCAGTTACGCTGAGCATTTGATTTCACCTAGCTTGTCCACCTTAGATGGCATTGCGCAAGTGAATATTTTCGGCATTAAGCGTTATGCGGTGCGCGTGCGCGTGAACCCAGACTCGTTGACGGCGCGCAATCTCAGCCTAGATGAATTAGCGGCAAGCATACGCACAGCGAATGCGAATACACCAGTGGGCACCTTGGAAGGTGACAAGCAAACATTGACATTGGTGGCCAACGAACAACTACAAAGTGCCGCAGAATTTGCCAATCTGATTGTGAGCAACAAAGGGGGCCAAGTGGTGCGTTTGCGCGATGTCGCCAAAGTAGAAGATAGCTACGAGCAAGTCAAAACCTCAGCTAACTTCAATGGTGAAAGCTCGATTACGCTCGCCATTCAGCGCCAAACAGATGCAAATACGGTCAAGGTAGTTGACTCAATTAAAGCGGCTCTGCCGGGGTTCAAAGCGCAATTGCCAGGCTCAGTCAATATCACCTTAGTTAACGACCGCTCCATTTCTATTCGCGATTCTTTGCACGATGTGAATCTCACCTTGATCTTGACCATCTTTTTGGTCGTGATCGTCATCTTCCTATTTTTACGCCGCGTGGTGGCCACGGTGATTCCGACTCTGTCACTTCCTGTGTCCTTGATTGGCGCAATTAGTTTGCTCTGGGGCTTTGGCTATACGCTGGATAATGTGTCACTGCTTGGCCTTACCTTGGCGGTGGGCTTGGTGGTGGACGATGCGATTGTGATGTTAGAAAACATCATGCGTCACATAGAGAAGGGTGAACCACCGTTTAAGGCGGCATTGCTGGGTTCGCGCGAAGTGGGTTTTACGATTATTTCGATTTCCACGTCCTTGATCGCCGTGTTTATTCCCATCTTTTTTATGCCCGGCGTGATCGGACAATTGTTCCATGAGTTTGCCGTCATCGTGAGTTTGGCAATTTTGGCTTCGGCGTTTGTCTCGCTTACCTTGGTGCCCATGTTAGCCAGCCGGTTTTTGCAGAGCGAACACGAAATGAAACCGCCGCCGCGCCTGACTGCCGGCTTGTTGCGCTTGTTTGAGAATGGCTTTAATGCCTCCTTACGATCCTATACGCGTGGTTTGGATATGGCATTGCGCCATCGCACTGCTGTGTTGATCGTTGCTTTGCTTACGTTTGTTGCCACAGCTTATTTGTTTAATGTGATTCCAAAAGGTTTTTTTCCGCAAGAAGATATCGGACAGATTCGCGTCTCATTAGAGGCGGCAGAAGACACGTCCTTTGCCGCCATGGTGGTGTTGCAGGACAAGGTTGCAAAAATTGTGCGTGAAGACGAAAACGTCAAAACCGCTACTTCATTTAATGGCGGCGGAGGTGCGCAGAATACGGGGCGTATGTTCATTAATTTGAAGCCACGCTCAGAACGCAAGCCAATGAAAGAAGTGGTGGACGGTCTACGTAAAAAGATTTCGACTGTGCCCGGCATTAACGTGTTTATGCAACCCACACAAAATTTGCAATTAGGTGGGCGGCAAAGTAAGAGCCAATACCAATATATTTTGCAGAGTGTGGAAACGGGCGAGTTAAATAATTGGGCGCAAAAACTGCAAGAAAAATTGCGTGCTGATCCGCTGTTTAAGGACGTCACCACGGATTCACAGCTCAAGGGTTTGCAAGCCTCATTGCAAATTGATCGAGATCGCGCCAACGCTTTGGGTGTGAATATGGATAGCGTGCGCTCCACGCTGTACAGCGCATTTGGCGAACGCCAAGTGTCGACCATGTACACCAGCGTGGATAGTTACCGCGTCATCATGGAAGTCGCGCCCAGCGCGCAAAAAGATGAAGGCGGCTTGAACGATATTTATGTGCGCAGCAGCAGTGGTAGCTTAGTACCCATCTCAAGTTTTGCGACGATTAAACGCACAGTAGGTCCAACCTCGATTAACCATGTGGGGCAACTGCAAGCGATTACGGTTTCCTTCAATTTAGCACCCGGTGCAGCCTTGGGCGATGCGACTAATAAGATCGACAAATACCGGGATGAAATCAAGTTGCCTGCATCGGTCATTGCCACCTACGGTGGTGATGCGGCAGTGTTCAAAGATTCCCAGTCGGGCCAAGTGATTTTGATTGTGGCGGCACTGCTCGTGATTTATGTTTTGTTGGGCGTGTTGTATGAGAGCTATATCCACCCGATCACCATTCTCGCTGGCTTGCCATCTGCTGCGGTGGGTGCTTTGCTGATGCTGCAATTGTTCGGACAAGATTTAACGCTCATTGCCACCATTGGTATTTTGCTTCTGATTGGTATCGTCAAGAAAAACGCCATCATGATGATTGACTTCGCCTTGAATGCGCAAAGACATGAAGGCATGACACCAGCGGAAGCCATACGCGAAGCCTGTATTCAACGGTTTCGCCCAATTATGATGACCACATTAGCCGCCTTGGTAGGTGCCTTGCCCATCGCCTTGGGCTTAGGTGCGGGTGCAGAGTTGCGCCAACCTTTGGGCTTGGCAGTGGTGGGTGGTTTAATTTTTTCACAGGCGATTACGCTTTTTATCACGCCGGTTATTTATTTGGCGCTGGATAAGTACAGCGGCAAAGGCCCAATTACGGATGATTTGTTGGGCGAACAGCAAAGTGCTGCTAGCTGAGAGCGCGTCGTATCTCCAATCATCGGCACCGAATGACAGTAGCGAAACATTTACAATGAGGTTTTTTTTCCTTAGAAGGAATCGAATATGGCCGTGAACTCTCCACTTCCCGTCGCTGCTGATTTGCAAGCTGTGGCCGGCATTAGTTTAGGTTTTGCCCAAGCAGGCATACGCAAGCCCAATCGCAAAGATCTCTTGGTCATGAGTTTGGCACCTACTGCCACGGTTTCAGGTGTATTCACCACCAATCGGTTTTGTGCCGCACCTGTGCAAGTTTGCAAAGCGCACTTAGAAGGCTTGCATATGGCATCAGCGCCGATACGTGCGCTGGTCGTCAACACCGGTAACGCCAACGCAGGCACGGGGGATGCAGGTTTAGCAGCGGCCAATGCCACCTGTGCTGCGCTGGCCGAATTAATGGGCTGCGAGCCTGCGCAAATTTTGCCGTTTTCAACTGGCGTGATTTTGGAACCCTTGCCAGTCGACCGTTTGTGCGCTGGTTTGCCTGCCGCCATTGCGAACCTCAAGGAAGACAATTGGTACGCCGCAGCAGAAGCAATTATGACCACGGACACCCAGCCCAAAGCGGCTTCCGCAAACGTCACCATTAACGGTATTAAGGTAACGATGACGGGCATCAGCAAGGGCGCGGGTATGATTAAGCCGAATATGGCGACCATGCTTGGCTACCTCGCGTTAGATGCCAAAGTGGCGCAGCCTGTGCTAGATCATTTGGTGATTCAGGCGGCGAATAAATCCTTTAATTGCATCACGATTGACGGTGATACCTCCACCAACGATTCGTTCATGTTAATTGCGACGGGTCAATCTGCCCTAGAGATTAACGATGTCGAATCACCAGAATACGCAGCCTTGGCAGACGCAGTAATCGCTCTCGCACAAAAATTGGCGCACATGATTATTCGTGATGGTGAAGGCGCGACCAAGTTCATTACGATACAAGTAGAACAAGGACGCGATGTGGAAGAGTGCCGCAAAATTGCTTACTCAATCGCCCATTCACCGCTAGTGAAAACAGCATTTTTCGCTTCAGACCCCAACCTCGGGCGCATTTTGGCTGCGATTGGTTATGCCGGTGTGCATGACTTAGATGTGAGCCAACTCAATTTATATTTAGACGACGTGTGGGTCGCAAAAAATGGTGGGCGTAACCCTGATTACCGCGAAGAAGATGGCCAGCGCGTGATGAAGCAAAGCGAGATTGCGATTAAGGTCAAACTAGCGCGCGGCGACGCGAACGCCACGATTTGGACCTGCGATTTATCGCATGAGTATGTGTCTATCAACGCGGATTACCGGTCTTAAAACCTGTGTCATCACCCGACGCTTTCTTCCAACGCGCTGAGCAATTGCTCGCGCGTTTGGAAGCCCTGCTTCCCGTTGCGCACGCCGCACCAGATTGGCAAGCCGGCCACGCATTTCGTTGGCGCAGACGAGGTGATCGCGGTGCGCTGGAAGTCGTGAAGCACGTGGCAATGATACGGCTGGATGATCTTCAACATGTCGCCACCCAAAAAGCCCAGCTTGAGCAAAATACACGCCAATTCGTACTCGGCAAGCCAGCCAACAACGTGCTGCTAACGGGCGCGCGGGGCACGGGCAAATCATCGATGATCAAAGCCTGCCTGAATCAATTTGCCGATCAGGGTTTGCGCTTAATTGAAGTCGAAAAATCTGACCTAGCCGATTTGCCTGATATTGTTGACTTGGTTGCCGAACGCCCCGAACGCTTCATCGTGTTTTGCGATGACTTGTCGTTCGAAGAGGGTGAAGCAGGCTACAAAGCGCTGAAAGTGGCACTAGACGGCAGCATCTCAGCGCAGTCAGACAATATCCTGATCTACGCAACTTCCAACCGCCGCCACTTATTGCCAGAAAAATTAAGCGATAACGCGGGTTACAAATATAACGAAGACGGTGACCTGCACCCGGGCGAAACGGTAGAAGAACGCATTTCACTGTCTGAACGTTTTGGGCTATGGCTGTCGTTCTACCCATTTCGGCAAGACGATTACCTAAACATCGTCGCGCATTGGTTAGTAAGCATGGGCTGCGATGCGCACCAAGTCGAACAAGCCCGCCCGGAAGCATTGCGCTGGGCACTACAACGCGGCTCCCGTTCTGGCCGCGTCGCATGGCAATTCGCGCGAGATTATGCGGGGCGTTTGGCGTCGTTGGGGGGCGGACACGAGTCTTAAAATCGCGTCGATATGATGGAAAAATTAATATACTACCTAAATTTTATTTTTTTAATGCCTTGTTTCCGCATATATTTAAAGCGAAATGCAATATATACAGCAGGCGGTATGTAATTATTTATTGTAATTAAAAACTACGTTGGATTTTCCTAAAATGCAATTGCTCAAATTCGTAGTCATTTCAATCGCAATTTTTGTGGTTGTAATTTGTGCGCCGTCCCATGCGCAAGAAGTGGGCGTGCTTCACCTTCGGCCGTTACATTTGGAGCTGCCGGCAACTTGGAAGTTTGACGGTTCCAAGCGGCCGATAGAGGGTACAGGTCCTAACGGTGAGAAAGTATTAATTTCGGTGTTTCGGTCTGGATCGCCGACTGGATCAGGGCAATTGCCTTCAGCAAAGGAAACTGCAAAAGGATTCGTTCGAGATCACATGGGGCAACTTGCTTCGAAGGGCGGAAAATCGGTCATTCGACCGATTACCGAAATGCCCATGCCAGATGGCAAAGCTGGGTTTTCGTCAGGTTCCGAGGCTTCGAATTTTCTTTCAGGTAAGTCCTATTTCGTTCAGTATCTCGTTGCGGCGTCAGATGTCATCATCTACTTTACCTTTGAGGGCAAAGGCGACGCGAAACCGGCGATGGAAAGATTTGATGAAATTTTTAAGACCCAATCGTGGGACGAGTAGGTTCACCACCTCCACCGAACTGATAATGGCAGGTCAATCATTAAAGATCATGAATCGCACAATTCTGCTGACGTTCTTAATTATCTCGTCTACTTTGGCGTCTGCTGCACCGCTTAAGGTTACGGGTCTCTTTTCAAATATGCGTTTCGGTACTGAAGATGTAAACGGCGTCGAAATATTCATCACGAACTCGACCAACGGTTATTTCGCGCAGGTGCAATGTGCGGAGGGATCAATAAGGCGTCCAGTGGTTGTGGAAGTTCGTGTTACTGCTTCTTCAATTGAGTTTTCAGTCCCGCCAAGCTCGGATCAGAACAGCTACTCTTGCCCATCTGGAAAATTCAAAGGTGTTGTTTCAGATCGCGGAATTAAAGGCAGCTTCGATGGTACGAATTGGCCTGGCACGCTCAAGCGCAAAAAAAGTTACTGGCAGTGACTTTAACAAGATGGTTGACGGGGATTCGCGTTTAACGCTTTTCTCAGCGCCTTTGCGGTAAAGCCCTTAATCCCAACCAAAAATTCTTAAAACACTCTCCATGCAAAAACCCATCGATGTCGCCGTCGCCATCCTCATGCAAGCCAATGGCGATGTACTTCTAGGACAGCGCCCTGCAGGAAAACCTTACGCTGGTTATTGGGAATTCCCCGGTGGTAAAGTCGAAGCGGGCGAGAGTATCGTGGCAGCATTGAAAAGAGAATTGCAAGAAGAACTTGGTGTAACGCTCTTGAGCGCGCAAGCGTGGTGTTGTGTGCAGCATCTGTACCCACATGCGCATGTCCGTTTGCACTTCTATATTTGCCGTGAGTGGCAGGGTGAACCCCAAAGTTTGGAGGCTCAAGCATTCGCGTGGCAGGGCAAGGTTGAGTTGACCCCTTTGCTGCCCGCTACAATTCCATTGCTAGAATTTTTAGATTCCGAACGCGCTTTGGGTAACGCGACTAAGGAGTTCTTGTTTCGATACCAGTGAAAAATCACTTAATGTATGAGAAGCGATACAGTGTATTCTTTTTCATACATTGCAATACCTGTGTTTTTAGTCTTACGTGAGCGAATTCGAGGCTTTTTTGTTGAAATCGTATAGTATTCAATACAGTTTAGAAACATAGCCTGTCTGTAAATTGGCTAAGTGTCTGATTTTAAATAACTTTCTCAATCCGGTACGAAACTTGCGGTGTCAGCGTCAATAAGAAAAAAGCTGCTGAACACATCGAAGGAGAACGTATGTTGTTGAATCAAAATCATGACCATGCAGGTGCAATACTAAGCATTGACCTTGGTGCCTTGCGTGATAACTATCTCTTCCTTCGTCAAAAATTACATGGTGCGGCCTGTGGTGCTGCCGTCAAGGCAGACGGCTACGGCTTAGGCGCATTGCAAGTGGCGCGCACCTTGGTGCAAGCGGGCTGCCGTGATTTGTTTGTTGCGCATTTGGAAGAGGGCATCGCGCTGCGTCCGCATTTCTCTGCCGATGTCGCCATTTACATCATGCATGGCGCGCCTGTGGGTTGTGAGGCGGACGTGTTGGCGCATGGTTGCATTCCCATGTTAAATAGCTTGCCGCAAATTACCGCTTGGCGCGAGTTGGCCTCGCAAAAAGGCATGCGCTTACCTGCCGTATTGCAGGTCGACACCGGCATGGCACGCATGGGCTTGGCGGCGGATGAGGTGGCCGCGTGCGTGGCAAATCCTGATTTGTTGGCAGGATTTGAGTTGCTGTTTCTGATGAGTCATTTAGCTTGTGCTGAAGATCAAAGCCATGGCATGAACCTCCAACAATTGCATGTTTTTAAGACCTTGCGGCAACAGTTACCCGTGTGCCGCGCTAGCCTTTGCAATTCGTCTGGCATTTTTCTTGGCGAAGATTTCCATTTTGATCTAGCCCGTCCTGGCATCGCGCTTTACGGTGGTGCGCCAGTGGCGGGGCAAGCGAACCCCATGCGTTCGGTGGTGCGTTTGCAGGGGCGAATCATTCAGACGCGGCAAATTCCCGCGCAGACCAGCGTGGGTTATAGCACCACTTGGCGCAGTCAAAAGCCCAGCACGATAGCGACCGTCGCCGTTGGTTATGCCGACGGTTGGTTGCGCAGTTTGAGCAACCGTGGTGTGGCGTTTATTGCGGGTACAGAAGTCCCCATGGTCGGCAATGTCTCGATGGATACCATCACTTTAGATGTCACGGAGATCGCGCCGGAGCACTTACACCCGGGTGCTTTAGTCGATTTAATCTCGGCTGAAAACCCAGTGGACAAAGTGGCGCAGCGCGCTGGCACGATTAGCTACGAAATTCTCACCAGCTTAGGTGCGCGCTACCATAGGCATTACATCGAAGCGAACTAATCTAGCGCTTCATCCAAACCCGCACGACTCCACAAAATCGTTTAAGCATATAGAGGACACATCATGAAAATTATTATTCTAGGCGCAGGCGTTATCGGCACGGCCTCGGCTTATTACTTAGCGAAAGCAGGGCATGAAGTAACAGTGTTGGAGCGCCAATCTGCACCTGCGCTGGAAACCAGCTATGCCAATGCTGGCGAGGTGTCGCCCGGCTACTCTGCGCCGTGGGCGGGGCCAGGCGTGCCAATGAAAGCGGTGAAATGGTTGCTGATGCAGCATAGTCCGCTGGCGATCCGCCCTAGTTTCGATCCGCAAATGTGGCGTTGGGTCACGCAAATGCTGATGAATTGCACCAGCAAGCGCTACGAAATCAACAAAGGACGCATGTTGCGCATGGCGCAGTACAGCCGCGACGTTTTGCAGCAATTGCGCGCCGATACGGGGATTCATTACGACGAACGTACGCAAGGGACGTTGCAATTGTTCCGCAATCAAGCGCAGCTAGACGGTTCGAGCGCCGATACCGCTATCTTGCAACGCTACGGTGTGCCGTTTGAAGTGCTAGATAAAGCGGCTTGTTTCAAAGTCGAGCCAGCACTAGAAAAGGTGCAACATAAATTCGTTGGCGCACTGCGTTTGCCCGGTGACGAAACAGGTGATTGTTTTAAATTTACTCAGAACTTGGCTGCCTTGGCAGAAAAACTGGGTGCCAAATTTGAGTATGGTGTCAGCATTCAGCGCCTGATTTTCGAGGGCGATAAGGTCACTGGCGTACACACCTCCGATGGCGTTAAAAATACCGATGCATTTGTACTGGCTTTGGGGAGTTATTCACCGATCATGCTGCGTGAGTTAGGCATCAAAATTCCCGTGTATCCGATTAAAGGGTATTCGATTACCGTGCCCATTACTGATGCGAGCAGCGCGCCGGAATCGACTGTGATGGATGAAACCTACAAAGTTGCCATCACGCGTTTGGGTGACCGGATTCGGGTTGGTGGTACGGCAGAAATTACGGGCTATAACCTTGATTTAAGGGCTGATCGGCGCGCTACTCTAGAACATTCGGTCACCGATTTGTTCCCAGATGGCGGTGACGTGAGCCGTGCAGAATTTTGGACGGGGCTGCGCCCAATGACGCCCGATGGCACGCCAATCATTGGCCCAACGCCATTTCGCAATTTGTTCTTAAACACAGGGCATGGCACCTTGGGTTGGACCATGGCTTGTGGATCAGGGCAATTTATTGCTGATTTGATTTCTGGCAAACGACCCGCTATTTCGACGGAAGGCTTGTTTATGGATCGCTATGGCAGCGTGAATAAGCCCATTATCATTGCAAAAGACATGGCTGCGTAGTGTTGGTGGATACCACAAGCTAAAGCCGCCGATGCGCATCACGATTCCTTTCACTGACCGGGTTGGCATCGCCCATGAGATTCTGGCCGTGTTGGCGCGCCGCCGCTTAAACGTGCAAGCGGTGGAAGTTGATCCACCGCATATCTATATTGATATTCCCGAACTCGAACCTGCGATGTTGCCGTCTTTGCAGAAAGACTGTTTGCAAATTCAAGGTGTGGGAAAGATCGAGGTAATCGACATCCTGCCCGGCACGCGCCGGCAGCTCAATTTAGATACCATGCTGGCGGCCATGGAAGACCCTGTGCTCGCAATAGACGGGCGAGGTAAGGTGGTGATTGCGAATGCCGCTGCCGCCATGGCTGCGGGCGTCAATGAACAGGCATTGTGCGGTAAGAATTTGCAAGATTTTATTCATGAGTCTGGCTTGCAAAGCGAACTTGTCGCGAACGCATTTCGCTTGCCGGCGCGTGAAGTGCAATTTAATGGTGCCCCATTTTTGCTAGACGTGACGCCCATTGCCGAAGACCCGAAGGTGACGGGTGTCGCAGACGCAGCGGACAAATCAT
>CAYPNW010000040.1:8090-15085 GCA_964411965.1 uncultured Burkholderiaceae bacterium | reverse complement strand
GCCTTTGTCGATGCCACCCAAGTGAATGCCGTTGAAGCCGCCATCACCTCTGCCACGCGCATGGTGTTCGTTGAAACCATTGCCAATCCACGCACCCAAATTGCCGATCTCGAACGCATCGGTCAGCTATGCAAAGCCAAAGGAATTTTGTACGTGGTGGATAACACCATGACTTCGCCGTACTTGTTTCGGCCGAAATCGGTCGGCGCGGATTTAGTTGTGAATTCGCTGACTAAATCCATCGCCGGGCATGGCAATGTACTTGGTGGCGTGGTCACGGATACGGGCTTATTCGATTGGTCAGGCTACCCACATATCGCAGCAAATTTCCGCAAACTCGGCGTGCAACAACAAGGCATGGCGCACATGCGTGCCAAAGCCTTGCGTGATTTTGGCGCATCACTTGCGCCCGACGCTGCGCACCATATCGCTGTAGGGGCAGAAACTTTGGCCTTACGACTAGAACGGGAATGCAGCAATGCGCTGCAATTAGCCACCATGCTAGAAGCCGATCCGCGTGTGGCCGCCGTGTATTACCCCGGCCTGGCTTCGCACCCACAACACGCTTTGGCGAAGAAACATTTCCGCGCCTTTGGCTCACTGCTGAGTTTTGAACTCAAACTCGATATTGATTGCTTTGATTTTTTGAATCGACTGCAAGTACCCATCAATGCCACGCATTTAGGCGATACGCGTACTTTAGTAATTCCTGTTGCGCACACTATCTTTTACGAAATGGGTGCAGAACGCCGTGCCGTCATGGGCATTGCGGATGGCTTAATTCGTGTTTCGGTGGGAATTGAAGATACTGATGATTTGTTGGCGGACTTTGGTGCGGCTTTGAGTGGCTGCTAAGCATTACATGCTGTCGCGGCGACAAAAACTTGGCACCAGACCGAGGTAGAAGAAAAGTTTCAAAGTCGCACTCCGAAGCGAGACGTACGCGAGCAATTCTTTTATCGTCTACGTAGAAATCTTTCACCGTGATCTGGCAGAGGAAGAGAGCAAAAATCGTATTTGCCAAAAATCGCATACCGATTGAGTGCAATACGATCGTAAAGCCAATTTCGCAAGAATAACGGGATGACTCTAAAAATTGTCAGTAGTTTCCAAGGGAAATTGAGTTGAACCATTACGGTGAAAAACGCATCGCTTTTTTCAAAACAGCGATTTCCAATAACAACGAGCATCGTTTCATAAAAATCCGCAGGGTATCCGAAGTGCATTAACAGTGCTTTACCTTCATCAGATTGCACACTTGCCAGCTTAAATTTCTTTTGGACATCATGCTTTATGATGAAATTACTCCATGCGTTGCATAGCTTGCAAACACCATCAAACAAGATGACTCGATCATCTTTATTAATCAATGGAGGCATGGCATCGGTTGCTTTCATACTTGGTGTATCTCCTTCACAGATAAATTAAGGAAGCTCTGATTAAGTTACTGCGCAGCCAAATTTTGTACCTGCGATGCTCGCTGTACAGTCGTACAGGTGCGCTTCTCGATTCAAACTTTGGCCGCTCGCTACACTTAGTCAGAGCTTCCTTAAGTTCCCGTAGCGCTGCGGTCTACGATTTGACCATAAGTACGTGCTAATCGAGAGGCAACAAATGCCCAGTCTTCACCAAAATCGTACAACCTTCCTTGCTAAACGGCGTATGCATGCTTAGGTGCGGGCTGCGTAGCCAAGTGCCTGCTGGGTAGCGGCCGAATTCGTCTTCAAACACGCCGTCGATCACATAAATTTCTTCGCCACCGAAGTGCCGATGCGGCTTGAAAACGGTGCCAGGTGCCCAACGTACTAAGGCGGTATGGGTGGTTCCGAATTCGGAAAGTGGCATGACGCTTAAGCCCGGGACTAATCCGGGGAACCAATTGGCCTCGGCGGTGTTGATGGCGGTGCGTTTGCTATCGGCTAAATCGAGATGGCGTAGTTTGACAAACAGTATGCAGCCAGTACTGGAGCTTGGTTGGTGAGCCGAGCCTGGCGGATTTTTGAGATAGGAACCTTGTCCGAAAATACCTGTCTCATCTTCAAATTGGCCTTCTAAAACGAAAATTTCTTCACCCAATTCGTGCAGGTGGCTGGTGAAATGCGAGCCTGGCGCGTAGCGGACGATGGAGGTCGCGCGTGCGACTTCGGCGCCGTCGCGGTCAAGAAATTTCCTTTGCACGCCTGCTAAGGGCGAATCATGCCAAGGTAAATCGGCTTGGTGAAGGACAACGCGTTGGCTTAAATCGGCATTTATTTGCATGAATGTGCAGTGAGGAGCTTAGTGATAGTGGAAGAGAGCATGTGATCGAATGCAGATTTTAGCGTGAAATGCCGTGACAAATTTGCGTTCGCGCTTTGTGCGCTAAACTTGCTCGAACTTTGTAAGATGTTGCCTTAAATTTCTACACATACTAAGGATAAGTATTGGCTTTTCGTTCTTTAGTGCGCTTGTTGAATAAGCGATACCAAATCAATTTTTAATATACTCCCTGAAAAATCTTATTTTAATGCCGCTATGATGAACCTCTCTTGGAAAATGACACTACGCGATTGGCGTGCGGGTGAATTACGCTTTTTGTTGATCGCTCTCATGGTTGCGGTGGCTTCTTTATCGTCGGTCAGTTTTTTTGTGGATCGCATGCGCAGCGTGTTGGAGCGCGACGCCCACCAGTTATTAGGTGCCGATGTATTGATCAGTGCAGATCAGCCGATCAAGCCAGAGTGGCGTGCCAGTGCTGAAAAGCGCGGACTTGAAATCGCCGAGACGGTGGTGTTTCCTAGCATGGCAATTGCGGGTTCGGGGGACACTGCGTTAGCGAAATTAGTGTCACTCAAAGCGGTGAGCGACGCTTATCCTTTACGCGGCAACCTAAAACTAAGCGAAAACGCGAAAGAAGTCGCGACCAAAAAAGTGCCTGCCCCGGGCACGGTGTGGGTAGACCCTGCACTCATGGGTAATTTAAAGCTGACGATAGGCGCAAAAATACGCTTGGGCGAACAAGAATTGGTCGTGACGCAAATCATCGCCTCTGAACCTGATCGCGGCGCGGCATTTTTGAATTTTGCCCCACGAGCTATGGTCAATTTGCAGGATTTGGCGAGCACAAATCTGATCCAGAACGGCTCTCGCGTCACTTACCGCTTGTTGGTAGCGGGTAGTGCAACGACGGTGACCGAGTTTCAAAAAGAAATTCAAGACACCATTGACAATGAAAAAGTCAAAGGCGTGCGGCTAGAGTCGCTTGAAACAGGTCGCCCAGAAATGAAGGCGACGTTGACGCGCGCTGGTCAGTTCTTATCGCTGGTTGGCCTGCTTTCTGCGTTGTTAGCAGCAGTAGCGGTGGCGATGGCAGCGCGCCGCTTCATGCTGCGCCATGTTGATGCCTGCGCCATGCTGCGTTGCCTTGGCCTAACACAAAACCAAGTCACGTCCATGTATTTGATTGAATTTGGCATGGTGGGCTTGCTTGGCAGTGCTTTGGGTGTGGCGCTGGGCTTTGGCGCGCACTTTTTCTTGCTCAATGCCTTGGGTCAATTCGTCACAAATGATTTGCCACCGATTAGTTGGTTGCCAGCGATTCAAGGTTTGGCAATCGGGCTACTGTTGCTGGTCGGGTTTGCCTTGCCGCCGATTTTGCAATTGCGTAATGTGCCGCATAACCGTGTCATTCGACGTGAACAAGATCCGCCGCAAGCACTAACCTTAGCGACCTACATTTTAGGTCTAGGCATGTTTGTGGGTCTGCTGTTGTGGCAGGCTGGCGATATCAAATTGGGTCTTATTACCGCCGCAGGTTTCTTGCTAGGTTTAGCGGGCTTCGCCATCGTCGCTTGGTTGGCGGTGGCGTCCATGAAGCATTTAAGAACGCTATTTAACTTCTCTGCTTGGCGGTTTGCCGTCACCGCCTTACAACGCCGCCCCGGCGCAACAGTAATACAAATCGTCGCGCTAGCACTGGGCTTGATGGCCTTGTTATTGTTGACGGTGGTGCGTGGCGATTTGGTCGCCGCATGGAAGAAATCCACGCCAGCAGATGCACCCAATCAATTTGTCATCAATATACAGCCCGATCAGAAAGAAGTCATTTCGCAGCGTTTAACGCAATACGCTGCACCCAAGTTATTCCCCATGATACGAGGCCGTTTGATCAAAATAAATGACAACGCGCTCAATGGCGAAGTGTATGCCGATGGTCGCGCTAAGCAATTGGTTGAACGCGAGTTTAATTTGTCGACCATGAATGATTTACCCGCACTGAATACCGTTACAGCCGGCCAGTGGTATGACGACGCAACCGCCAAGGAACCAGAAGCCTCGGTGGAAGCAGAAATTGCTAAGACGCTCAACATCAAGTTAGGTGATCAGTTATTTTTTGATGTGGCCGGTCAAACCCTCAGCGCTAAAGTCACAAGTTTGCGCAAATTGGATTGGGGCTCCATGCGCGTGAATTTTTATGTCGTGATTAACCCAAAAGCCATGCAAGAATTACCCATGACTTGGATTACTTCTTTATACATTCCTGAAGCCGACACGCGCTTCGTCAATCAACTAACGCAAGATTATCCTAACCTTACCGTGGTCGACGTTGGCGCCGTGGTTAAGCAGTTACAACGCGTGTTAGATCAAGTGATTACTGCGATTGAATTTTTATTTTTATTTACGCTGGTGTCCGGCGTATTGGTGTTGTACGCCGCGTTGGCGGGTTCGCAAGACGTGCGCATGCGTGAAGCCGCGCTTTTACGAGCGCTAGGCGCAACCCGCAAGCAACTGTCACAAGCACAATGGATGGAATTTTTACTCACGGGCGGTTTGGCGGGTGTTTTGGCAGCCAGCGGTGCTTCTGCGATTGGCTATGCATTAGCACACAATGTTTTTAATTTTGAATGGAGTTTTTCTCCGTTGGTGTGGTTGGCAGGGTTGTTTGTCGGCGCGAGTTGCGCGGTGCTTGGTGGTTGGCTGGGTTTGCGCAATGTCTTAAATCAGCCACCGCTGTTAAGTTTGCGCGAAGCTTAATTTTTTACACGAATTTTTTGTTTATAAAAATAATGGAAGAAGAAAAATCAAACCTTTTTGAGCTGATTGGCGGCGCTGAAAAGTTGCGCGAGTTGGTTGATCGCTTCTACGACTTAATGGCGCTTGAAAGCGAGTTTGCTGGCATTCGCGCCTTGCATCCCCCAACGCTAGAAGGCTCGCGCGACAAACTTTATTGGTTCTTGTCTGGCTGGATGGGAGGCCCGAATCTGTACATTGAACAATTTGGCCACCCACGCCTACGCGCGCGCCATTTGCCGTATGCCATTGGCGTTAGTGAACGTGACCAATGGCTGCGTTGTATGGCGTGGGCAATGCAAGACCAAAACATCGCACAAGAATTGCAAGAGCATTTGCTGACCTCGTTTTACCAAACGGCTGATTGGATGCGTAATCATGCTGGATAAAAAATGAGTAGGGCGTTAGTTTTTTCGCTTATAAAAAGGTGACGGGGCAATGCAAGCTAACGCATGATTGGTATATCAAAAATCATCGTAATTTACTGATACTCTATTAGGTATGATTGTGCTCTGCTTTAAATACAAGCGCGAATCGGCAATAAAAATACAAAAATAGGGCAGTATGCAAATTTAGCGGTCACATACAACAAGTGTTTGGTGGTGCACACCATACCGATTTACCGTGCAATGTTGTACACCTTTGTGAAAGCATGCTAGCGCTTTTCTGCCCTCCCAGTCTTAATCGCAAACGGCGTAAACAGCGCTTGTTCTGGGCTTTTTCCTGCCATCGTCAACGACACCACGACTTTCAGATCAGGTGTAGCGGCATATTTGGCGCTTGCTTTGAGGCGATTATCGCCGTCTGGCAGGAGCACTGCGGTGCTTTTTAGTTTGCCTGTGAGGATAGTCGCGCTACCGATTGCGCCTTTGGTGGGTATTTTGTTACCTGCGTGGTCTGTGACGTAGACCAGTACGAGATTATCTTTCGTCTCCTTGCTATCTTTGTTAAGCACCAATTCAAGATGGTAGATGCCTGCTGCGCGAAGTTGGCCATTGTTAGGCGCTACCTGCGTATCTAAATGAGCATTGTCGTGCGCTATCGCCGTGCCACCATTGAGAGCCATGGCCGATAAAATGAGGCTCGCGCAAATGTTTTTTGTATTCATTAGCATGGGGTTTCCTTTTAGTAAATTTGACATGGTATTTTTTTATTCGGTGCGCCTGTTAACTTCCATAGCACTCCTAGTAACTTTCTGTCGCCAAGTTTCCAGACAATTTGGTTTCCAATAAGTGAGTTAAGGGTTTTTCGCCCCACAACCAAAACATGAGTGGCGTGAGCAAAGTGTCGAGTAGCGTTGAGCTGATTAGTCCGCCAAATATCACGACCGCGATGGGGTGCAAAATTTCTTTACCGGGCGCGTCTGCCGAAATGAGTAACGGTAAAAGACCAAATGCAGCAATCATGGCCGTCATCAGCACGGGTGTTAGACGTTCGAGTGAGCCACGAATAATGAGTTGCTGTCCAAAGCGTTCGCCTTCAAAAGCACACAAGTTAATGTAGTGACTAATTTTAAGAATACCGTTTCGCGTGGCCACGCCCGTTAAGGTAATAAAACCAACTAGCGCAGCGAGCGATAAAGTTTGGCCGGAGATCCATAATGCAATGACGCTACCGATCAACGCTAAGGGAATATTCGCCATAATCATCAAACTCAGTCGAGTCGAACGATACCGACTGTACAAAACCATAAAAATCAAACCGATTGATATCAAAGCTAAACCGGTAATTAACTGGGTTGATTGCTCCTGCGCCTGAAATTGGCCTTCTAAAGACGTAAAGTAACCGTTCGGTAAAGCTTCATTTGCCAAAATGGCGCGCATATCAGCGATGACTTGTGACATATGGCGGCTATCTGCGTTGGCAGAGAGGACGATGCGGCGACGGGAGTTTTCTCGATTGATTTGGTTTGGCCCTTCACTTTCTTTTATTTCAGCAATGCTTGA
>CAYPNW010000040.1:1929-7990 GCA_964411965.1 uncultured Burkholderiaceae bacterium | reverse complement strand
GCTAACCGTTCGTGTAAATTGCCGGCAAGATTGCGCAAGGTACTTAATTCGTCACCGGTGATTTTTAGTGCGATTTGAGCTCGCACGCCAGACAGTAAATGATCCAGACGGTGCGAAATTGGTTGCCCGATATTGGTGACGACGGGCAGGGTGTTGAGGCGCTGTCGAATGTCATCAATAATTTCTTCGCGGCCACGTTGTGACGGTTTTAAATCAATATCCATCTCGGTCGAGTGGACGCCTTCGGCATGTTCATCAAGCTCGGCGCGGCCAGTTCTGCGGCCGACTTTCGTCACTTCGGGCACCTGTGCCACCAATTGTTCTGCCAGCGTGCCAAGCCGATTTGATTCTGTCAGCGAGGCACCCGGGTTGAGTAAGAGGCTCACCGTTAAAGTGCCTTCGTTAAACGACGGTAAAAAAGTACGCGGAAAGAACGGCACACTCGCTGCCACCACAACAACCAGTAAAAGCGCGGCAATTAAAATCTTTTTAGCATGCGAAAAAGACCACACCAAGAGGCGCTCGTCGCCACGTTTTAACCACCCAACAAACGCACTATCGCCTTTCTGTAATTGCGGCATGTGAGACAGCAGGTAGTAAGCCATCACGGGCGTGAGTGTGACTGAAACAAGCATGCTGGCGAGAATTGAGACGATGTAGGCAATGCCCATGGGCGTAAATAAGCGACCTTCTATGCCTGGCAAAACAAATAGTGGCATGAAGACCAAAACGATAATTACCGTCGCATACACAATGGCTGAACGTACCTCCAAGGTGGCTTCGGCAATCACAGTAATGGTTGGCTTGGGGTTGCTGGCACCACGGTTTTGCTTTAAGCGGCGTAAGACATTTTCAACACCCACTACGGCATCATCGACCAGTTCCCCAATAGCAATCGCTAAACCACCTAATGTCATGGTGTTAATCGACAAGCCTACAAAATGAAAAATCAGTGCCGTTGCTAACAACGAAACAGGAATCGCCATTAAAGAGATCACCGTGGTGCGAACATTCAGTAAAAACATAAATAGTATGAGCGCCACCAAAAGCCCTGCGTCGCGCAGCGCTTCTGCTACGTTGTTAATGGAATGCTCGATAAAATCTGCTTGCTTAAACAAAAAAGAGGGCTTTTCCATCCCTTTCGGTAAGCTTCTGCCTAGCTCTGTGATGGCTTTTTCTACTTCTTTTGTGAGCTTGATGCTGTCAGCTAAGGGTTGTTTTTGTACCGATAAAATCACTGCAGGTTTGCCATTAAAGCTGCCGTCGCCACGTTTCACCGCAGGGGCGAGCTTCACGTCGGCGAGCTGCTTGAGTAGAATAGCTTGGCCATCTTTGACGCCCACGACCACGTTGCTGAGATCGTCTAGTGCCGCATTTCGGCCGATTAATCGAATCAAATATTCCCGCCCATTTGCTTCCAGAAAACCGCCACTGGTATTGTTGCCATAGTCGCGTAGTGCCGCTTCAACACTGGCTTGTTCTATCCCTAGCGCTTGCAATTGTGCTGGGCGGAGTTCGACCCGATATTGGCGTACTTCGCCACCAATCGGAATCACTTGGGCAATGCCAGGGATGGTTAATAACCTTGGTCGTACCACCCAATCTACATATTCACGCACCGCCATAGGGCTGATTTTTTCGGGGTTGGCCGGAAATGCAACCAGCAAGATTTCACCCATAATCGAAGTGATGGGCGCGAGCTGTGGCGTCACGCCTGCGGGTAGCTGCTCTCTGACCAAGTTGAGACGTTCCGTGATTTGTTGGCGGTTGCCTTGTACGTTTGAACCCCAAGCAAATTCGATGTACACAATCGACAAACCGACACCAGAGACCGAGCGCACGCGGCCCACGCCGGGCATGCCAGTCATACTTGATTCAATCGGAAACGTCACCAATTGTTCCACTTCTTCCGGCGCCATGCCGCCCGCTTCGGTAATTAAAGTCACGGTTGGCTTGTTTAAATCAGGAAATACATCGACCGGCATTTGGCGTACCGTCAAGCCGCCGTAGATCAGTAGAAAACCCGCTAAACCCAGAACGATGAGTCGATTTTTTAAGCTACTGCGGAGAAGCTTTTCGAACATGTCAGCGCACCTCAGAAAGCAAATTGGCAGACTGAACCACCACGCGTTCGCCCTCTTGTAAGCCATTTGTTACCGCCACATGGTTTGCATCTAAGGGCAGGTAACGTACTTCGCGCTCGACAAAGGTTTCTGCATTAGTGTGCACCCAAACGATCGCCGTTCCAGCAGCATTTTTTACCAAACCAGACCGCTTCACAATAAAGCCCTTGGCTTTCGTGGCACTGGCTACTTGTACGAAAACCCGCAGGGTTTGCCCTATTGCTAAGTCTGATTCTTTCGAGGTGATCTGAAACAATAAAGGCAAAGCCTGTTGCCGCAGTTGTGCACCGCCGCCTACAAATTTAAGGGCTATCGTATTTCCTTCATAGAGCGCACTAGCCGACGAGAGATGCGCGGCAATGTGCGTATCATAGGCGAGGGCTTCAACAAACAGATGTTGCGGGTCAACGATATCAAACAGAACCTCTTTGGCGTCCACCACTTGCCCAGCCGTCACATAACTGGCGCTGAGAATGCCGCTTGCTGGTGCAATCAGCGGTTCTGCCTGACTGACGGCGGCGTTGACTAAATGACGGCGTTTTTTCAGCGATTCATAATCAATCATGGTGGCGTCGATATCTTTTTGCGGTATCGCACCTTCAAGCTGCGCGTAACGCTTGACGCGACGCTCAATAATTGCGATTTGCGCCTCAAGTTCTGCCGCTTGCGCGAGTTGATTGGCACGCTCTATCGCGCCGCTAATCGGGCTGAGATAAGCCAAAACATCGCCTTTGCGAACGGTTTTTCCTGGCAGGGGCATGCCGTTTTCCGTGGATAAAATGCTACCCCCTTTGGTGGCCTGCACGCGGCCGCTGCCTCTGGCATCTGGTATGACTTTGCCACTGAGTTCAAGCGTGCTTTGCACCTCTTCCAAGCGAACCCTTTGCGTGCGCACCTGTAGTTGATGTTGCGAAGATTTTGGAATGAATAAACTGCCGTCAAGCCGTCGTTGTGGGCGCGAGGCGTCAAAATTTGTTGTGCTCACGGGCTTACTTTCGGCGTGGTCATGATCGGCGTCGCCGTGCGCCTTTGCCGAGTCAGTATGTGCAGTGAGGTTGAGCAGACAACTTGTCACTAGCAATAGCAGAGCAGATGGTAAGTTGCGCATCATCAAATCTGCCTTTGCTTAAATGGAAAACTTGGCTTACGTGCCCTCGTAAAGAGCAGAAAAACCAGAGCGACAAGCAAAACGACACCGCCAAGCAGCCAAGGCCAATGGCTGTGCCCGATAGTTGCCGCAGAGGGCCTTGTAGTGATTGAGGTATCTAAGCTACTCGCTAGAAGATCGATACTTTCTCCCGCTTCGATGGTCATGGTAAATACGTGCTTGGCTGGCGCAAGCGTTGCCACATCTAAACTGTAAAGACCAGGCGCTGTTTCAATTGCTTGTCCTTTAATTGTGCTGCCATCGAACGCGATTTTCGCTTTGGGGATGGGTTCATTGGTATCGAAACTATCTAAGTAGATGAGCAGCTTTTTATCTTGCAAGATGAGAACAACTTCAAATAGTTCGCTCTGTGCCGTTGCTCGCGGTGTGTCTTGCGGGGTGCCTTGTTGGGTGACGACAGCCTTAGGCGCATCGTGGTCAACACCGTCATGCGCAAACACTGATGATGGTGTCAACACGGCACTGCTGAGAACGCAAAAAATAAAAAATAAGCGATGAACTAACAAATTGAATAAACCACGCAGTTGGTAGGCGATTTTCGTCATGGCAGAATTCCTCGCACTTGTTGGCGTTTTGAGATGAGGCTCGCGCGTTGCAAACGCTGCCGTTCGAGTGATGATTCAGCGGCGAATGTCGCCGCGCGAACTCGTAGTAATGCGGCTAAATCGATTTCGCCTAAGCTAAATGCCTTGTCGGCCAAACCTTGGTTGTCGCTGGCGAGTGCGTGATTGTCGCGCGCGATTTTGTACAACTGTTCGCTACGCAACAGCAACTGCGCTATACGCGCCGCTTCTGCCTGGTTGCGTTCGCGCAGGCGTTGCACTTCGGTGCTGGTTTCGATTAAATTTGCTTGCGCTAAGGCGCTGTCGCGCTGCACCTGCGCACCAAAAGAAAACGGTAATTTCAATTGAATCCCCACACCGTTTGAAAACGGTGCGCTGCCTAGTTCACGCTCGCGCACAGCACGCAATGCGATCTCTGGCGCTTCTCTTGACGAATGTTCGGCAAGCTTTAATCGCGCTTGTGCTGTGTGCGCCGCACTGATGGCAGCCACGAGTTGCGGGTTTTTTTCTAACGTGGCCCAATCAAGGCCTTGCGCAGTTTGGTTTTGAAGCGCGAAGTCGGTTGTTTGGTTTTGCGATTTTTCGTCAATTTGTTCTTCGCTTAAATCAAATGGTGCTGCGGTCCCAGTTAAACTTTGAAAGTGTTGCTCGCTCAATTGCAGGCTGGTTTCGCTCTCGATCAGTTCGGTTTGCGCGTTGTTTGTCTCACTTTGGGCTAGATTTAACTCGATTCGAGAGACTTCACCTGTTTGATAGCGGCGTTGCACCTCACTTGCTAAACTTTGTGCCGTTGCAAAGCGGCGTTCTGCAATGATTTTTGCGCTGCGCGCCGTGGCCAGAGACCACCAAGCATCGCGCACTTCGCCAGCCAATTGCCAACGCAAGGCGTGGCGCTTTGCCAACGCTTCGGTGGCAAGCGCATTGGCTTCCGCTTGGCGTGCAAAACGTTGCTTCGGTAGCCACAACGGTACGCTCAGTTCAACTTCAATTTCCTGCCGCCCTTGCACGCCGCGTACGCGATCATCCCGGCCACTGACAGCAATCGCCCCAGGGCCTGGAGTTAATTTATCGGCTAATTCGATGGCAGATCGCGCTGCCTTTTCATGCGCATCTAAGGCTAAGGCTTGGGGGTGTCTTTGCCACGCATTATCCAAAGCGATCGCCATTGCCGATGTTGGCGTGCGGTTTGGGTTTTCTAAGTGGGCAATATCCTTAGTCGCTTGAGAGGATGCACTCATTGACAAGAGTAGGGCAAACGTCGGGATTATAAGATAGCGAAAACGCATAGATTGATTGCTTATTTTGTGCCCCCACTCAAGCTTGGCGACCATGATGCAGTAATGACGACAGTATTAAGACTTACGCAAAATTTGCCCAGCGTTGATACGTTAGCTTGTCTTATTGCTGTGTTGCGTGCGGTGACGCGCCTAGTGGGAACAATTGTGCTTAGGAGTAAGTATGAACAAGGTTTCCCCTCAATAAGATGACGCGAAGATTACAATTCTGTAACCTTCTCGCCTCGCGCTCCGTGTAAGCGCATAATTATTTCGAAAAAAAGCCGCTGAAGCGGCCATGTGATCAATAACCAGTGAACGATGAATAAGGCAATAATAAAAAACGATGAAAATTTTGATCGTCGAAGATGAAATTAAAACCGGCAACTATCTCCAGCAAGGTTTGATTGAAACCGGGTTTGTGGTTGACCTTGCGCGTGATGGTGAGGAAGGTCTGCATTACGCATGTACTTCAGAGTACGACCTGGCAATTCTTGACGTGATGTTGCCAAAGAAAGATGGCTGGCAGGTACTCACGAGTATGCGGGCGCAGGGCTGCGCGTTTCCGGTGCTTTTTTTAACCGCGAAAGATTTAGTCGAAGACCGCGTTAAAGGGCTGGAGTTAGGGGCGGACGACTATTTGATAAAGCCGTTCGCATTCTCCGAACTGCTAGCGCGGGTGCGCACGTTGCTACGCCGCGGCGCGCGCCAAGCTGAACCAAGCGTGTTGCGGGTGGCCGACCTTGAGTTAGATGTGTTGCGGCGACGCGTGACACGGGCGGGACAAAGAATTGATTTAACGGCGAAAGAGTTTTCTTTACTTGAACTGTTGTTGCGCAGGCGCGGCGAAGTGTTGCCTCGATCATTAATCGCCTCACAAATTTGGGACATGAATTTTGATAGCGATACCAACGTGATTGAAGTTGCCATGCG
>CAYPNW010000040.1:0-1829 GCA_964411965.1 uncultured Burkholderiaceae bacterium | reverse complement strand
ATCTTGCCGTTGATCAGCCACCGCTCCCACATACTTGGCAAGATGCCGAGCGACCTATGCGCGGTGTGGCGGTGCAATTATCAACTGGGATTGTCGGGTCTTCGCCATTTACGGTACTGATCGGGCTGGATATTTCTCACCACGAACATTTCTTGCGCTCATTTAGGAGAACGCTTGCGCTTTTTGCTGCGCTTTCCGTCATTATTGCGAGCGTGCTTGGTTGGTTCGCAGTAAAGTACGGGCTGGCTCCCTTGCGGCGAATTCGTCAAGCAGCAGCACAGGTGACAGCGAATCGTCTCAGTTACCGTTTAGAGCTTCAATCTGTGCCAATTGAACTCCATGACTTGTCACGCAGTTTGAATGAGATGCTAGCGCGACTGGAAGTGTCGTTTCAGCGATTAAAAGATTTCTCGTCCGATTTAGCCCATGAGTTGCGTACGCCGATCAGCAATCTCATGATGCAAACGCAAGTCGCTTTAAGCCAAGAACGTGATGCGGACGATTATCGTAATGTTTTAATTTCGAATATCGAAGAATATGAGTCGTTGGCGCGCATGTTAAGCGATATGCTCTTTCTTGCGCAGGCAGACAACGGTCTGTTAGTGCCGAAGCGCGAACCAGTCAATCTTGCGGAAGAAAGTCGTAAGTTGTTTGATTTTTTCGATGCTCTGGCAGAGGAAAAAAATCTTCAACTGAGCGTGGTCGGCGAGGCAAGTGTACAAGGCGATCAATCAATGTTAAAACGAGCGATTGCTAATTTGTTATCGAACGCGATCCGTCATGCGCATCGTGATAGCGACATCTCAGTCAGCCTGAGCGAAAGCCACGACCATGTAAGCTTGACGATAGAAAATATCGGCGAACCTATTCCAGAAGAGAACATGACGAGAATTTTTGATCGTTTCTATCGCTTGGATTTGTCAAGACAAGGCGAGGGGGCGGGCTTAGGCTTGGCAATTACGCGCAGCATTATCGATGCGCATGGTGGCGATATTTCGGTGCGTTGCAATGGAAATTATGTTTTTTTCGAGATAAAGATTTCAAAAATTTTTTCTGATCATCGAACTGCTTAAGCTTTTTTAAGGAGACGCTGATTAAATCTAGAGCAGAGCCAAACTTTGGATCGAAGTGCGCAGACCTAAGAAGGTATGTTGTGCATCGTTGAGATCGCCGGTTTTAGTGGTAACGATTTTGCGTAAGTTTTAACTACAATTAAATATCACACCTATGAATGTCACCGAATTAAGTATCTTGCTTTCGCTAGCCTTACTTTTTATTATTTTAGTCATTGTTGTGCTGCTGTTTTTACGCAGTAACGCCGATAGAGCGCAACCCCAGTGGTTGAGCTTACAGACCAGCGTTCAAGCAGCCCAAACTGCGCAACAACAAGAGCAGGAACGCACAGAACGGTCACTGCGCGAGCAAGTGCAATCAAGCGCGCAAGCTACACGGCAAGAGCTGGGCGGTAATTTTTCTCAATTCCAACAAGCTTTAGCAGCCCAACTGACCAGCGTCGCAACGCTGCAGAATAATCAAATTGATAGTTTTTCGCAGCAATTGGTAAAGCTCAACGAAACCAATGCGCAGCAGCTTGAGCAAATGCGTCAAGCCTTGATTCAGCAAAGCCAAACCGCGCGCGACGAACAAGCGAGCAGCCTCAAGCGTTTTGGCGACACTTTGAACCAGACTTTGGCCACTCTCACCGAATCCAACGCACAGCGCATGGGCGAAATTCGCGGCACCTTAGAGCAAAAAATTCAGCAGTTGCAAGCCGACAACGCCAGCAAGTTGGAAGAAATGCGCAAAACTGTGGACGAGAAATTACACGC